>NZ_JBFAHW010000011.1:0-167922 GCF_040654355.1 Streptomyces sp. NPDC050704
CCCAGACCCCCGCTATCGGCCTGAACGGCCTCGTCCTCAAACGCCGGACGGGCTGAGTTGGTGCGGGACGGGGCTGAGAGGTGAAGGGACTGAGGGGAAAAGCAGGGGCGCAGCCCCGCTTTTCAGGGGCGCGGGGCTGTGACATCTGCGGCTCCGCCGCGGGGCGCGACCAGCCCCCACTCACCCGCACCCGACAGCGCACCCCCTCGGGCTCAGGCCTCCGTCAATCCCGCCACCAGCGAGTCCGCCGCCCGGTAGGGATCCAGCTCCCCCGCCACGATCCGCTCGGCCAAGGCGCTGAGCCGCCGGTCACCGTGCAGGTCCCCGATCCGCTCCCGGAGTGCCGTGACGGCGATCGTCTCGACCTCCCGAGAGGCCCGGACGAGCCGCCGCTCGGCAAGCACCCCCCGCTCCTCCATCCACGCCCGGTGCTTCTCCAGCGCCTCGACCACCTCGTCGATGCCCTCACCCCGCGCCGCGACGGTCTTCACGATCGGCGGCCGCCAGTCACCGGGCCCACGGGACTCGCCGAGGCCCAGCATGTGGTTGAGCTCGCGAGCCGTCGCGTCCGCGCCGTCCCGGTCGGCCTTGTTGACGACGTACACGTCACCGATCTCCAGGATTCCGGCCTTGGCGGCCTGGATCCCGTCGCCCATGCCTGGCGCGAGGAGCACCACGGACGTGTCCGCCTGCGAGGCGATCTCGACCTCGGACTGCCCGACGCCCACGGTCTCGACGAGCACGACATCGCAGCCGGCCGCGTCCAGCACCCGGATCGCCTGGGGCGCGGCCCAGGCGAGTCCGCCGAGGTGCCCGCGCGTGGCCATGGAGCGGATGTACACACCGGGGTCCGACGCGTGCTCCGACATCCGTACCCGGTCACCGAGCAGCGCCCCGCCGGAGAACGGCGAGGACGGGTCGACGGCGAGGACGCCGACTCGCTTGCCCTGTCGCCGGTACGCGCTGACGAGCGCCGTCGTGGACGTCGACTTGCCCACGCCGGGCGAGCCGGTGAGCCCCACGACGTACGCGTTCCCCGCCAGCGGGGCCAGCGCGGCCATGACCTCGCGGAGTTGCGGGGACGCCCCCTCCACCAGGGAGATCAGCCGGGCCACGGCCCGCGGCCGGCCTTCCCTGGCCTGGGCCACCAGCGAGGCGACGTCCTGCATCGACAACTCCGTTCGGTAGATCACCGGCAGTAGGGCGTGAAGAAAACCGCGTCAGGCCTTGGGTACCCGCACGATCAGCGCGTCACCCTGCCCACCGCCACCGCACAGCGCGGCGGCACCCACGCCACCGCCCCGCCGCTTCAGTTCGAGGGCGAGGTGCAGTACGAGGCGGGCGCCGGACATGCCGATCGGGTGGCCGAGGGCGATCGCGCCGCCGTTGACGTTCACCTTTTCCGTGGATACGCCGAGGTCCTTCATTGACTGGACGGCGACGGCCGCGAAGGCCTCGTTGATCTCGATCAGGTCAAGATCTCCGACGCTCAGGCCCTCCTTCTTCAGCGCGTGCTGAATGGCGTTCGAGGGCTGCGACTGGAGAGAGTTGTCGGGCCCGGCGACATTTCCGTGCGCCCCGATCTCCGCGATCCACTCCAGGCCGAGCTCCAGCGCCTTGGCCTTGCTCATGACGACCACGGCGGCCGCGCCGTCGGAGATCTGCGAGGCGGAGCCGGCGGTGATCGTGCCGTCCTTAGTGAACGCGGGCCGCAGTTTGCCCAGCGACTCGGCGGTCGTCTCGCCGCGGATGCCCTCGTCCTCGCTGAAGACGACGGGCTCGCCGCGGCGCTGCGGAATCTCAACCGGGGTGATCTCGGCCTCGAAGGTCCCGTTCTTCTGCGCGGCGGCGGCCCGCTGGTGCGACAGGGCGGAGATCTCGTCCTGCTCGGGCCGGAGGATTCCGAGGCGCGTGTTGTGCTTCTCGGTCGACTCGCCCATGGCGATGTTCTCGAAGGCGTCCGTCAGTCCGTCGTGCGCCATCGCGTCGAGCATCTCGATCGCGCCGTACTTGTAGCCCTCACGGGACTTCGGCAGCAGATGGGGTGCGTTGGTCATGGACTCCTGGCCGCCGGCGACCACGATCTCGAACTCGCCGGCGCGAATGAGCTGGTCCGCGAGGGCGATGGCGTCGAGCCCCGAGAGACAGACCTTGTTGATCGTGAGCGCCGGGACGCTCATCGGGATGCCCGCCTTGACGGCGGCCTGACGTGCCGGGATCTGCCCTGCCCCGGCCTGGAGCACCTGCCCCATGATCACGTACTGAACCTGGTCGCCACCGATACCCGCACGGTCGAGGGCGGCCTTGATCGCGAAACCACCGAGGTCGGCCCCGGAGAAGGACTTCAGGGAGCCGAGCAGCCGTCCCATCGGAGTGCGGGCACCCGCGACGATGACGGAGGTGGTGCTGTTCGTTCCAGACGACATGAGGAGCGATCCCCTTCCAGCTTGCACAGCTGAGGAGTGAACGAGGGTTTACTTGAATGTACTGAGCGGTACGCCACTCGTCATCCGGCGTGGCGTGTGATCGCGCGCACGTTGCGTAACCGCCTCCGGAGCGCTGCACTAACAGCATGCTGACGCGAATCGACCACATCGGGATCGCCTGTTTCGACCTCGACAGGACCGTCGAGTTCTATCGTGCGACGTACGGCTTCGAGGTGTACCACTCCGAGGTCAACGAGGAGCAGGGCGTACGCGAGGCCATGCTCAAGATCAACGAGACGTCCGACGGTGGCGCCTCCTACCTGCAGCTCCTCGAACCCACCCGCGAGGACTCGGCCGTCGGAAAGTGGCTGGCCAAGAACGGTGAGGGCGTGCACCACATCGCCTTCGGCACGGCGGACGTCGACGCGGACGGGGCGGACATCGGGGACAAGGGCGTACGGGTGCTGTACGACGAGCCGCGCAGGGGATCGATGGGTTCCAGGATCACCTTCCTGCACCCGAAGGACTGCCATGGCGTCCTGACGGAACTGGTCACTTCGGCGCCCGTTGAGTCACCTGAGCACTGACCTCCGTATTCCATATTCCATCGGGCCTCCGGAGCCGCCAGCCGGAAAAGCCGGTTGGCCAGGACGACGGAAGGAGGCGGCCCGGTAGGGTTGGGGACGGCCGTCGCTTCTTCGGGGCGGTCCGGGTCCTCTTCGTCAGGATCCGAGGGCCGGGGTCCAGGTTTCGGGGGACGAGCGTCGGGGCAGCAGCCCATGCTCCGCCATTGATCTGACACCATTCCCCGGGGGCCCCGTTCGGCGGATGGACGGAGCTCGTTTGGAGTGACTTGCGACCAGGGGACGGATGGGACCGCGCAGTGCGGGGCTACGAACGCCAGGAGCGAGAGCCGGCGGCTGACGTCGACCACCTCTCTCGGTTCGAGGCCGAGATGGAACGGCTGAAGACCGAGCGGGAGAAGGCCGTCCAGCACGCCGAGGATCTCGGCTATCAAGTCGAGGTGCTGCGCGCCAAGCTGCATGAGGCGCGGCGCAATCTGGCGACCCGGCCTGCCTACGACAGCGCCGACATGGGCTATCAGGCCGAGCAGCTGCTCCGTAACGCGCAGATCCAGGCGGACCAGCTGCGCCAGGACGCGGAGCGGGAGCTGAGCCAGGCCCGCGCGCAGACGCAGCGGATCCTCCAGGAGCACGCCGAGCAGGCCGCCCGCCTCCAGGCGGAGCTGCACCAGGAGGCGGTCACCCGCCGCCAGCAGCTCGACCAGGAGCTGTCGGAGCGCCGGCAGAACGTCGAGTCGCACGTCAACGAGAACGTAGCGTGGGCCGAGCAGCTGCGCGCCCGCAGCGAGCAGCAGGCCCGCCGGCTCCTCGACGAGTCGCGGGGCGAGGCCGAGCAGGCCCTGGCCGCCGCCCGCGCGGAGGCCGAGCGGGTCACCTCGGAGGCCCGTCAGCGACTGCAGAGCGATGCCGAGCAGGCGCGTTCGGAGGCCGAGGCGCTGCTGCGCCGGGCCCGTACCGACGCCGAGCGGCTGCTGAACGCGGCGTCCACGCAGGCCCAGGAGGCCACCGACCACGCCGAGCAGCTGCGCAGCTCGACCGCGACCGACACGGACAGTGCGCGCCGTCAGGCCACCGAGCTGAGCCGGGCCGCCGAGCAGCGCGTCAGCGAGGCCGAGACCGCGCTGCGCGAGGCGCGGGCCGAGGCGGAGAAGGTCCTCGCCGAGGCCAAGGAGGCCGCCGCCAAGGCCCTGGCCGGCGCGGAGTCGGCGAACGAGCAGCGCACCCGTACGGCCAAGGAGCAGGTCGCCCGGCTGGTCGGCGAGGCCACCAAGGAGGCCGAGACCACCAAGGCCGAGGCCGACCAGGTCGTCGCGGACGCCCGCGCGAAGGCCGAGAAGATCGTCGCGGAGGCCGAGGAGAACGCCCGCAGCCTCACCGCCGAGGAGACCGCGTCCCAGCTCGCCAAGGCGGCTCGGACGGCCGAGGACGTCCTGAACAAGGCGTCCGAGGAAGCCAAGACGACCACCAAGGCGGCGGCCGAGGAGGCCGAGCGGATCCGCTCCGAGGCGGAGGCCGAGGCGGACCGGCTGCGCGCCCAGGCGCACGACATCGCCGAGGGGCTCAAGGGCGCGGCGAAGGACGACACCAAGGACTACCGCGCCAAGACGGTCGAGCTGCAGGAGGAGGCGCGCCGGCTGCGCGGCGAGGCCGAGCAGCTGCGTGCGGACGCGGTCGCCGAGGGCGAGCAGCTCCGCTCCGAGGCCCGGCGCGAGGCCGTCCAGCAGATCGAGGAGGCGGCCAAGACCGCCGAGGAGCTGCTCGCGAAGGCCAAGGCCGACGCGGACGAGCTGCGCTCCAACGCGACGACCGAGAGCCAGCGGCTGCGCACCGAGGCCATCGAGCGCGCCACGACGCTGCGCCGCCAGGCCGAGGAGACCCTGGAGCGCACCCGCACCGAGGCCGAGCGGCACCGCGCGGAGGCCGTCGAGCAGTCCGAGAGCATCAAGACGGAGGCCGAGCGGGCCGCCAGGGAACTGCACGAGGAGACCGAGCGGGCCATAGAGGCCCGGCACGCCGAGGCCGCGCAGGACCTGGCCCGGCTGCACACGGAGGCCGAGGAGCGCGTCGCCGCCGCCGAGCAGGCGCTGACCGACGCACGCGCGGAGGCCGAGCGGCTGCGTCGCGAGGCCGCCGAGGAGAACGACCGGCTGCGCGGCGAGGCCGCCGAGCGGATCCGTACGCTGCAGGCGCAGGCCGAGGCGGAGGCGGAGCGGCTTCGTAACGAGGCCGCCGCGGACGCGTCCACCTCGCGGGCCGAGGGCGAGTCCGTCGCCGTACGGCTGCGTTCGGAGGCCGCGGCGGAGGCCGAGCGGCTGAAGTCGGAGGCACAGGACACCGCCGACCGCGTACGGGCGGAGGCGCAGGCCGCCGCCGAGCGGCTGGCCACGGAGGCCGCCGAGGCGCTGTCCGCCGCCCAGGAGGAGGCCGCCAGGCGCCGCCGCGAGGCCGAGGAACTCCTCGGCGCCGCACGGCAGGAGGCCGGCCAGGAGCGGGAGCGGGCGCGCGAGCAGAGCGAGGAGCTGCTGGCCTCGGCGCGCAACCGCGTGGAGGAGGCGCAGACCGAGGCCGTACGGCTGGTCGAGGAGGCGGACCGCCGGGCGACCGAGATGGTGTCGGCCGCCGAGCAGACCGCCCAGCAGGTACGCGACTCGGTGGCGGGGCTGCACGAGCAGGCCCAGGACGAGATCGCGGGGCTGCGCAGCACCGCCGAGCACGTGGCGGAGCGCACCCGTACCGAGGCGCAGGAGGAGGCGGACCGGGTCCGCGCCGACGCGTACGCGGAGCGGGAGCGGGCCACCGAGGACGGCAACCGGGTCCGGCGTGAGGCGCGGGAGGAGTCGGAGGCCGCCAAGGCCCTCGCGGAGCGCACGGTCTCGGAGGCGATCGCCGAGTCGGAGCGGCTGCGCTCGGACGCCTCCGAGTACGCCCAGCGGGCCCGTACGGAGGCGTCGGAGACCATCGCGTCGGCCGAGCAGGACGCGTCGCGCAGCCGGGCCGAGGCCCGCGAGGACGCCAACCGCATCCGGTCGGACGCGGCGACGCAGGCGGACACCCTCATCACCGAGTCGAGGTCCGAGGCGGAGCGGCTCACCGCGGAGACCAACGCGGAGGCGGAGCGGGTCCGTTCCGAGTCCGTGGCGAAGGCCGAGAAGCTGATCTCGGACGCGACGGGCGACGCGGAGCGGCTGCGTGCCGAGGCCGCCGAGACGGTCGGCTCCGCGCAGCAGCATGCCGAGCGGACCCGTACCGAGGCGGCGCGCGTCAAGGCCGAGGCGGCGGCGGAGGCCGACCGGCTCATGTCGAACGCGCGCGACGAGGCCGACAACACGCTTGACGAGGCCCGCAAGGAGGCCAACAAGCGTCGCTCCGAGGCGGCCGAGCAGGTCGACAAGCTGATCACGGAGACCGCTTCCGAGGCCGACAAGCTGATGACGGAGGCGCAGGAGACCGCGCACAAGACCACCGCGGACGCCGAGGGCCAGGCCGACACCATGGTCGGCGCGGCTCGCAACGAGGCCGAGCGGCTGGTCTCCGAGGCGACCGTCGAGGGCAACTCCCTGGTGGAGCGGGCCCGTACGGACGCGGACGAGCTGCTGGTCGGCGCGCGCCGGGACGCCACGGCGATAAGGGAGCGCGCGGAGGAGCTGCGCGACCGGATCACCGGTGAGATCGAGGAGCTGCACGAGCGGGCCCGCCGCGAGTCCGCCGAGACGATGAAGGCGGCGGGCGACCGCTGCGACGCGCTGATCAAGGCGGCCGAGGACCAGCTGCGGGAAGCCGAGGCGAAGGCCAAGGACCTGGTCGCGGAGGCCAGTTCCGAAGCGAGCAAGGTCCGTATCGCCGCCGTGCGCAAGGCGGAGGGCCTTCTCAAGGAAGCCGAGCAGAAGAAGGCCGCGCTCATCGCCGAGGCCGAGGAGATCAGAACCGAGGCGGTGCGCGAGGCGCGGGCGGCGGTCGAGGAGGGCAAGCGCGAACTCGAAGTGCTGCTCCGCCGCCGCGAGGACATCAATGCCGAGATTTCCCGTGTCCAGGACGTACTTGAGGCGTTGGAGTCCTTTGAGGCCCCGTCGAGCGCGAAGGACGGTGGCGTCAAGGCGGGCGCTGCGGCCGGTGCGACTCGATCGGGTGGCAAGCCGTCGGAGGGCTAGCCAAAGTACAACTTCCGTGCTTGTCAGGGACTTCAAGTGGAGCTTCAGCAAAGTCTCTGGCAAGCGCTCCGGCAGTTAGCCATCAAAAAGGGTGTCATTCTCCAGATCAATCGGGCTTCTGCTCGATGACACGCCGCCTTGACCCCTAGGATTCCCCTATCACCTCACCGGTCTCATTCGACAGGAACCCCATGAGCGACACTTCCCCCTACGGCTTCGAGCTTGTGCGGCGTGGGTACGACCGCGCTCAGGTGGACGAACGCATCTCGAAGCTCGTCTCCGACCGTGACAGCGCTCTGGCCCGTATCACCGCCCTGGAAAAGCGCATCGAGGAGCTCCATCTCGAAACGCAGAACGCCCAGGCCCAGGTCAGCGACGCAGAACCGTCGTACGCGGGTCTCGGCGCGCGCGTCGAGAAGATCCTCCGCCTCGCCGAGGAGGAGGCCAAGGACCTGCGCGAGGAGGCCCGTCGCGCGGCCGAACAGCACCGTGAGCTCGCCGAGTCGGCGGCCCAGCAGGTGCGTAACGACGCAGAATCGTTCGCTGCGGACCGCAAGGCCAAGGCGGAGGACGAGGGCGTCCGGATCGTCGAGAAGGCCAAGAGCGACGCCTCTCAGCTGCGCCAGGAGGCGACGAAGGACGCGCAGTCCAAGCGTGAGGAGGCGGACGCCCTCTTCGAGGAGACCCGCGCGAAGGCCGCTCAGGCCGCCGCCGACTTCGAGACGAACCTCGCCAAGCGCCGCGAGCAGTCCGAGCGCGACCTGGCCTCGCGTCAGGCCAAGGCCGAGAAGCGCCTCGCGGAGATCGAGCACCGCGCGGAGCAGCTCCGCCTGGAGGCCGAGAAGCTGCGTACGGACGCGGAGCGTCGCGCCCGTCAGACGGTCGAGACGGCTCAGCGCCAGGCCGAGGACATCGTGGCCGACGCGAACGCCAAGGCGGACCGGATTCGTTCCGAGTCCGAGCGCGAGCTGGCGGCGCTGACCAACCGTCGCGACTCGATCAACGCGCAGCTGACGAATGTGCGCGAGATGTTGGCGACGCTGACTGGGGCGGCTGTCGCTGCCGCCGGTACGCCCGCTGAAGATGAGCCGATCTCGCGTGGTGTGCCGGCGCAGCAGTCTCGGTAAGTGCGGGTTGTGGGGATCTGCGGGGCCGTTGTGGCTGGTCGCGCAGTTCCCCGCGCCCCTTAAGGGGCCCGTGGCTGGTCGCGCCCGCGCGGCGGAGCCGCAAATTGACACAGCCCCGCGACCCTTACGGGGCGCTGACGGAGCCCTCTGCCTTGAAGTGGCAGGGGGCTTCGTTGCGTTTTAGCGTGACCGCATGATCGAGATTGAAGGGCTGAGCAAGCGGTACGGGGAGAAGATGGCGGTTAATCGGCTGACGTTTGCCGTGCGGCCGGGGATCGTTACGGGGTTTCTGGGGCCGAACGGGGCCGGGAAGTCCACGACCATGCGGATGATGCTGGGGCTCGACCGGCCGACCGCGGGGGACGTGCGGATCGACGGGCGGCACTACGACCGGCTCAGGGACCCGTTGACGTACATCGGCGCGCTGCTCGACGCCAAGGCCATGCACGGTGGCCGTAGCGCCTTCAACCACCTCCTGTGCCTCGCGCAGAGCAACGGCATCCCGAAGAGCCGGGTGCACGAGGTGCTCGACACGGTCGGTCTGACGCCGGTGGCGCGCAAGAAGGCGAAGGGGTTCTCGCTCGGGATGGGCCAGCGGCTCGGTATCGCGGGTGCGCTGCTCGGTGATCCGCGGATCCTGATGTTCGACGAGCCGGTCAACGGGCTCGACCCCGAGGGCATCCACTGGATCCGGAATCTGATGAAGTCCCTCGCGGCCCAGGGACGTACGGTCTTCGTCTCCTCGCACCTGATGAGCGAGATGGCGCTGACCGCCGACCATCTCGTGGTGATCGGCCAGGGCCGGCTGCTGGCCGACACGTCCATGGCCGACTTCATCCAGCGGAACTCGCGCTCGTACGTCCGGCTCCGCTCCCCGCAGCGCGAGGGGCTGCTCGACGTGCTGCACGGGGCCGGGATCGCCGCCGTCGAGACGGCGGACGGGACGGTCGAGGTGGACGGCGAGAAACCGGAGCGCCTCGGTGAGCTGGCCGCGCAGCACCAGCTCGTCCTGCATGAGCTGAGTCCCCAGCAGGCCTCGCTTGAGGAGGCGTTCATGCAGCTGACGGCGGAGTCGGTGGAGTACCACGCGCACTCGGACACACCGGCGGGGAAGGGCTGAACCATGGCAGCGACCCAGGTCGTCCGGTCCGAGTGGACCAAGATCCGGTCAGTGGCGTCCACGGTGTGGACGCTCGGGCTCGCGGTGGTCGTCACCATCGCCCTCGGCATGCTGATCTCGGCCCTGTCGAAGAACGAGTTCGACAATATGAGCAGGAACGACAAGCTCTCCTTCGACCCGACGTTCATCAGCTTCGCGGGCATGAGCCTCGGTCAGCTGGCGATGATCGTGTTCGGCGTGCTCGTCGTCTCGAACGAGTACAGCACCGGCATGATCCGCACCTCGCTCTCCGCCGTCCCGCAGCGCGGCACCTTCCTGTTCAGCAAGGTCGCGGTGGCGACCGGGCTTGCCTTCGTCGTCGCTCTCGTCACCAGTTTCGTGGCCTTCTTCCTCGGGCAGGCCATGCTCGGCTCCCACAAGGTGTCCATCGGCGACCCGGGCGTCCTGCGCGCGGTCATCGGCGGCGGCGTCTACATGACCCTCATCGCCGTCTTCTCGATGGGTGTCGCGACGATGCTGCGCAGCCCGATGCTCTCCCTCGGCATCCTGATGCCGTTCTTCTTCCTGATCTCCAACATCCTGGGCAATGTCTCCGCGACCGAGAAGATCGGCCGCTACCTGCCCGACCAGGCCGGCAGCAGGATCATGCAGGTGGTGACACCGGTCGACGACGACACCCCGTACGGGCCCTGGGGCGGCCTCGGGATCATGGTGCTGTGGGTGCTGGTGGCGCTGCTCGGCGGGTACGCGCTGCTCAAGCGGCGGGACGCGTAGGTTCCGGGTCGTCCGGCGGCGGGGGCGGCATCAGGCCGTCGAAGCCCGACCACCCGCGCCACCGCCACACGTCCTTGTTCAGGTCGGGCTCCAGGGGGACGAAGCGGCCGAGCTCGAAGTCGCCCGCCGAAAGGTCGAACCACCGCTCGTCCGCGACCTCGGTGCCCAGACCCACGGTCCGCGCCGTCAGCCGGACGAGCAGCTTCACCCCGTGCGAGCCCGACAGGTCCTTGCCCTGGATGTGCCGGAAGGGCAGCTCGGGCACCGGCGCCTCGACCGGTATCCACACGGTGAACGGCGCTCCGCGCTCGACCGCCAGCCAGGACCGCTCGTCGGCCGGGTCCCCCTGCGCGTCCAGGACCTTGAGCCACTGCTTGTAGATCACCAGGCTGCCGTCGTGGGGCGAGCGTTCCAGGTAGCGCAGATGGGCGCGGGCCCGCAGGTCGACGACCGAGAGGTTGTCGAAGCGGTTGTAGAAGCGGACGGCGATGATCGCGTGATCGCTGTCGGCGTGCAGGCGCGAGTAGCCCGGGAAGTCCGCGGTCCAGGCCTGCGAGACGCTCGCCCGCTGCCGCCAGACGAAGGGCCGCAGCGCGAACATCTTGATCAGTACGATGCCGAGGAGTACCGCGGGTACCAGCGAGCCGGTGACCGAGGCGACCGTGGCGAGCACCTGGTGCGCGGTGCTGTCCTGCTCGGGTGCCAGGTCGCCCGCGCCGACGCAGGCCCGCAGCGCCGTGAGGCTGAGGGCGACCAGCCGCTCCCGGTCGGAGAACCGCTCCCCCATCGACCGCGGCGAGTGCTCGGTCAGCGTCCACACCGTCGCGACGGCGACGGAGAGCGCGGCCAGCGCGCCGAGCGTCATCAGCAGCAGTGCGTGGACGGTCCGGCCCGCGATCCACCAGCGAACGGACGTACGGAAGCGGGGGTGCCCGCCGGGCCGCCCCGCTCGCCACCGTGTGCTCAACTCGTCTCCCCCGTAACCGAGTTCCCCAGTGCTCGTACAATGAGACGGCATTCTGCCCGCCGGCCGCCGCGGCCAACCGCATCCGGCATGCGAGGTTCGGCCCGTGCCGGGTACACCTCGTGTGGAAGGCTCTGCCCGTATCGCGCGACCACCTCCGAAGGGCGTCACCGTGACCACGAAGGACCGAAGCCTCGCGGCCCTTGGCCTGGACGACGTGCCCGCCAAGGCACCTCTGACGTATCCGGGCCGCCCCACCCCGGAGCCCTCCCTGCTCACCGGTGACGAACTGCTCCAGCTCGACGTACGGCCGCTGCGCCTGGGCGAGTGGTACGTGGAGGAGCGGCAGGAGCAGCAGCGGCTCGACGAGGCCCTCGCCGGGCTCGGCCAGGTGGTCACCGGCCGGCGCCACCCGGTCATCTCCGTCGGCTCCAACGCCTCGCCCGGTCAGGTCGCGCACAAGCTCACCCGGCTCGGCATCCCGGCGACGGTGCCGATGGTGCCGGTGCGGGTGCGCGGTATCGGGGTCGGCTGCTCCGGGCACATCAGCCCGGCGGGTTACGTGGCGGGGACGCCGTACGTCGACCGGGCCGCGGAGACCACGCTCGTCGTCGCCTGGCTGGACTCGACGCAGCTCAAGGCGGTCGACGACACCGAGTTCCCGGACTACCGGCGGGCGATACTCCCGGGCGACGAGTTCGGGATGACGATGCCGTCAGGCGAGCGGCTCGGCGGCGCGTACATCTACTTCAGCGCGCACGGCGTGCTCGCCGACCCGGCCACCGGCCTGCCCCGCCCGGGCGGCGGCGACCAGTCCGCGCTGCTGGCCACGCTCCTCGCCGCGTCACCCCGGCTGCGGGACCTGCTCGGCCCCGATCCGGCCACCTGGGTGCTGCGGGCCGGCGCCGACCGGGACCTGCGCGAACAGGGCACGCTGATCTTCGGCCAGGAGGGCTGGGTACTGCCCCAGACGGAATTCCTGCCGTACGTCGACGACTCCCCCGTGCTGCGGCTCTACGACGACCTGCCCCCGCTCGACGACTCGCTCCCCGCACTCCCCACCCGCCCTTGAGACCCGCGGTTTTTTGCTCAGTCTTGAAGGGAACCGTCAGCTCCCCGATATCCTCCTAACCCTTACGGGGGCGTGTGCCCCGACGTCCTGAACCTTTCGATGGGTGCGGAGCATGATCGAGGCAGTCGGCCTGACGAAGCGCTATGGCGCCAAGACGGCCGTGTACAACCTTTCCTTCCAGGTGCGGCCGGGTGCCGTCACCGGCTTCCTCGGGCCCAACGGTTCCGGCAAGTCGACGACGATGCGCATGATCCTCGGGCTCGACAACCCCAGCTCCGGGCAGGTGACGATCGGCGGCTATCCGTACCGCAAGCTGCCCAACGCCCCCCGCCAGGTCGGTGCGCTGCTCGACGCCAAGGCCGTGCACGGCGGCCGGCACGCCCGCAACCACCTCCTGTGCCTCGCGCAGCTGTCGGGCATCCCGGCCCGAAGAGTGGACGAGGTGCTGGGTGTCGTCGGGCTCCAGGACGTGGCACGCAAGCGCTCCAAGGGCTTCTCGCTCGGCATGGGCCAGCGGCTCGGCATCGCGGCCGCGCTGCTCGGCGACCCGCAGGTGCTGCTCTTCGACGAGCCGATCAACGGTCTCGACCCCGAGGGCATCCTGTGGGTGCGGAACCTGATGAAGTCGCTGGCCGCGGAGGGCCGGACCGTCTTCGTCTCCTCCCACCTGATGAGCGAGATGGCCGTCACCGCCGACCACCTCGTGGTGATCGGCCGCGGTCAGCTGCTCGCCGACATGAGCGTGCGGGACTTCATCTCGCACAACTCGGCGGACTTCGCCCGGGTCCGCACCCCGGAGACCGAGCCGCAGCAGCGCGAGAAGCTGACGGCCGCGCTGACCGAGGCGGGCGGCCAGGTGCTGCCCGAGCAGGACGGCGCGCTGCGTGTCATGGGCCTGCCGCTGCCGCGCATCAGCGACCTCGCGCACGGCGCGGACGTACGCCTGTGGGAGCTCTCCCCGCACCAGGCCTCGCTGGAGGAGGCGTACATGCGGATGACGCAGGGCGCCGTCGACTACCGCTCCACCACCGACCAGCGCGCGGGTCTCCAGCCGGAGCTGCCGCCGGGCATGATGCCGCCGCAGCAGATGCCGGTGCCGGGTCAGGGCCAGCCGGGCTGGTACGCCCCGCCGCCGCCCCAGCAGGGCGGGCAGCCCTTCACGATGCCGCAGGGACAGCCGCAGCCGCCCGCGGGCCCGTACGGCGCCCCGGCCGCCCCCGCACCGCCCGCCGGCCAGCCGAACCCGTACGCCCAGGCCGCGTCGGCCCCGCCCGCCGCCGCCCCCGACCTGACCAAGCCCGAGGACGCCCGATGAGCACGCCGCCCCAGCACCAGATGCAGCAGCAGGCCGCCCCTGCCCCCAACTGGCAGGCGGCGCCCGGCACCTCGTACACCTCGCCGATCCCCATCACGCGCACCCACCTCGGCCACGCGCTCACCTCCGAGTGGACGAAGATCAAGTCGCTGCGCTCCACGATGTGGACGCTCGGCATCTTCCTGCTGCTGGTCGTCGGCATCGGTCTCCTGGTCGCCGCCCAGACGAACGACGCCGACTACGTCGACGTCCCGTTCACCCTGCCGGCCTTCTTCGGACTGATCCTCGGGCAGATCTGCCTGATCACGCTGGGCGTGCTGGTCATCTCGTCCGAGTACGGCACGGGCATGATCCGTACGACGTTCACGGCGTCGCCGCAGCGCTACCGGGTGCTCACCGCCAAGCTGATGGTCTTCTTCACGGTCGCGTTCACCGTGTCGGCCTTCGCCATCGGGTTCGTCGGCCTCGTCACGTCGGGGATGCACAGCGGGGCGTCCGACGTCGGCTGGGCCGGGACCGTCGTGATGGGCGCGCTGTACGTGTCGCTGCTCGGTGTGCTCGCGCTCGCCGTCGGCTCGATGCTGCGGCACTCGGCGGGTGCGATCACCGCGATGCTCGGTGTGGTGCTGGTGCCCGCGATCATGCCCGCGTTCCTGATGATCTCCGAGAGCATGCGCCCCATCGGCGAGAAGATGATGGAGTACAACGCTCCCAACGCGCTCGCCCGGATCTTCCAGCTGGACAACGAGACCGGGGGCGGCGGCCCTCAGCTCGCCCTGCTCGCCGGCCTGACCGCCGCGGCGATCGCCGGGGCCTACGCCCTGCTGGAGAGGCGGGACGTGTAGGCGCGGGGAGCCGGATTCGGTTCAGGAGCTCAGAACCGTGGCGCGTTCCGGGACCGCTGCACCCGCGTGGTGCGGCGGTCCTTCGCGTTCCAGCAGGCCTTGTGCCAGTGCCGCCGCTCGTCCACGCCGGAGTGCTCGGGCCAGGCGACCACATGCGGAACGCCGGAGGGGATCTGCTGGTCGCAGCCCGGGCAGCGGTATGTCTTGCCCTGTGCGCTCGCGCCCGCGACATGGCGCACGCTCCACGCCTCGCCCTGCCAGCTCTCCAGGGACTGCCAGCCCCCGTAGCGGTCGGCGGGATCTCCGTCCGCGCTCGGGCCGGAGCTGCCGGCGTCCTTGGGACGGTTGCGACGCGGGGACACAGGACACCTCACGGAGCTATACAGGGAGCACGGGCCGCGTTAAGCCTACGCGGCGCGCCCCCGGGTACGCGTCCTGTGCCGACCCCCACAGAACCCCCGCACGGCCGGCTCATTCTGCAGACAATCCGCCAATCTCTCTGCCAAGCCGTGTCTTTGGCACGTGTCAGACAGTTATGCGGGACGGGGAGCCGCGTCGGCACCAAGGAGGCAGGAGTGCCATGCGCGTAGGAAGTTTTGTACTGGCGGCCCAGTTCCCGGGACAGGGCCAGGGGGAGGCACTGCATCGCGCGGTGCGGTCCGCGGAGGTCGCCGAGGAGGCGGGCCTCGACGCGGTCTGGCTGGCCGAGCACCACTTCGTGCCGTACGGGACCTGCCCGTCGGCCGTCACACTCGCCGCGTTACTGCTCGGCCGCACCCGCCGCATCCGCGTCGGCACGGCGGTCAGCGTGCTGCCCACCGTCCACCCGGTGGCGCTCGGCGAGCAGGCCGCGCTGCTGCACGTGACGTCCGGCGGACGCTTCTCGCTCGGGGTGGGGCGCGGCGGGCCGTGGGTCGACCTGGAGGTCTTCGGGTCGGGTCTGGAGGCGTACGAGACGGGGTTCCCGGAATCACTCGATCTGCTGGTGCGCTGGCTGCGCGAACCGTCCGTCGCGGGCGGCTCGGAGCGCTTCGGCTTCCGTGAGGTGGCGGTCGTCCCCCGGCCGTCGGAGGCCCTGACGGACAGTGCGGGGCCCGAGGTCGTCGTCGCCTGCACCTCGCCGGCGAGTGTCCGGATGGCCGCCGAGCGCGGCCTTGCGATGCTCCTCGGCATGCATGTGGGGGACGAGGAGAAGGCCGAGATGGTCGCGCTGTGGCGTACGCACGCGCGAGCCGCCGGGTACTCGCCCGAGGAGATCGCGGGCGCCGCCCATGTCTCGGCCGGTATCGCACAGATCGCGGACCGGCGCACCGAGGCCGTCGAGACGCTCCTCAAGGCCATGCCGGGCTGGCTGCGGCAGGGGCTCGACGCCCATGTGACGGTGGACGGCCGCGCGCGCTCGATGCGGGATCCGCTGGCCTACACCGAACTCCTCTGCGGGCTCCACCCGGTGGGCACGCCACGCCTGTGCGCCGACCGCCTCGCGGCGACCTCGGAGCGTACGGGGATCACCCGCTTCGCCCTCCTGGTGGAGGGCTCCGGAGATCTGGCGGCGACGGAGGAGAACGTACGGCGGCTGGGGGGCGAAGTACTGCCACGCCTGCGGTGAGCGGGTCGCGCCCTGACTGAGCGGGGCTTGCGCCCGGGCCGAACCGGCCCCGGACGCGGGGAGCTTGCCGCCCCGTACAGATGCACCTCCCGCGTACGGAGCGGCAAGCAGTGCGGCACCGCTGCTCAGCAGTCCCGGAACTCCGGTGACTGGTTGAGCAGCTGACTGCGCACCGAGGTGAAACGGGCCAGCGTGTCGTCCACCGAACCGTCCAGCGGGAACACCGCCACCCGGTGGCAGTTCTGGAAGGCCAGCCGCACTCCGAAGTGCCGCTGCAGCGCACCGCGTATCGCGTCACTCGCGAGCGCACGCAGCAGTTGGCCACGCGCCTGCTCGTCCGGCGGCGGCGTCTGGTTGTCGGCGAAGTTGCCGCCGTCGACCTTCAGCTGAGCCACCAGGGAGCTGACCATCTCCCAGGCGTAGGGCAGGGAGGTCCGGACGCAGTCGACGAATTCCGCTTCGTCGACCTCGCCTCGCTCGGCCTGTTCGAGTAGGGCCGGTGAGACGTCCAGCGACATGGGTTCTCCTCTCGCACCCCCTCGGGGGAGGGGGTTGACGGACAGGGCGGGAGAGCGCGGTACCGAACACGCTGAGTACACGCTTCGCGACCTCCCGTTTATACGGTAAGCAACTGTTCGTGCCCGCACCAGGACATTGGGAACTCCGTGAGGACTCAACCTGCTCACAACCGGCCACTTTTGAACAGGGCTTATCCGGGGAAACAGGGGCGACCCGAAGGACTCCGGTTGAGGGGATCCCGGGCCGAATCGCGTGGAACCGTGCCGGTCGAGTAGCGTTGCCGACCATGCGTCTCGTCATTGCCCGCTGCTCCGTTGACTACGCGGGCCGGCTCACCGCCCATCTCCCGTCGGCTCCCCGCCTCATCCTGGTGAAGGCGGACGGCAGTGTCTCGATCCATGCGGACGACCGGGCCTACAAGCCCCTCAACTGGATGTCGCCGCCCTGCACGTTGAAGGAGGGCTCGGGGGAGGACGAAGGCATCTGGACCGTCATCAACAAGGCGGGCGAGAAGCTCATCATCACGATGGAGGAGGTCCTGCACGACTCCTCGCACGAGCTCGGCGTGGACCCCGGCCTGATCAAGGACGGCGTGGAGGCACACCTCCAGGAGCTCCTCGCCGACCGCATCGAGACCCTCGGCGACGGCTACACGCTGATCCGCCGCGAGTACATGACGGCCATCGGCCCGGTCGACATCCTGTGCCGCGACGCCGACGGCGGGACGGTCGCCGTGGAGATCAAGCGGCGCGGCGAGATCGACGGCGTGGAGCAACTCACCCGCTACCTGGATCTGTTGAACCGCGACCCGCACCTCGCACCGGTACGCGGCATCTTCGCGGCCCAGGAGATCAAGCCGCAGGCCCGTGTGCTGGCGACGGACCGCGGCATCGGCTGCACGGTCCTCGACTACAACGCCCTGCGCGGCATCGAGGACGACAAGCTCCGGCTGTTCTGACGGCATGACCACGTGACGGTGGGCCGGGACCTCTCGCAAGGTCCCGGCCCACCGTCATGCCGTACGAGGCTGTCCTGGCCGGCCGCTCAGAGCACCGACTACGCGCTGGTCGTGCCCGTCCCCGTACCGGAGCCGGTCGGCGACTGCGGCGCGCTGCTCGCCGGGCCGCTCGCGGTCGTGGAACCGCCGCTCTCGGCCGGGCTGGACTGCGGGGCACTGCTGGCCGGCCCGCTGGCCGAGGTCGAGTCCTCCGGCGGAGGGGACGAAGGTTCCGTCGGCTCCCCGGTGGGTTCCGTCTCCGTCGGTGTCGGTGTCGGCGAGGGAGACGGCGACGTACTGGTCGGCGGCCTCGACGAGGACGGCGGCCTGCTGGTGGTCGGCGGCTTGGACGAGGACGGCGGCTTCGACGTGGACGTGGCCGGATCGCTCGGCTCCTTCGACCCGCTCGGGTCGTCCGACGGCTCCGTGCTCGAAGTCGGCGTCGGGTCGTCCGAGGTACCCACGATCCCGTCCTCCCCCGGGTCCGTCGGACGGGCCGTCGAGTCCGAATCACCGCTGCTGCCGTCGTCACGCTGCGGCCGGTCCGCGCCGAGGCCGCTGCCGTCCTCGCCCGCGCTGGCCGACGGGTTGACGCCGACCTTGTCCGACGGGTCGTCGGGGTTCGAGGTCGCGCCGAGCGTCACCACCGTGCCGAGCACGGCGGCCAGGAGCGCTCCCGCGCCCGCGGCCACCAGATTGCGCCGGGTGCCGTTGACCAGGCCCTGGACCCGGCCGGGCTTCGCCGAGGAGGCGGACCCGCTCCGGTTGGTGATCAACGTGGCGGGCTCGCCGGGCTGCTGGAGCGAGGAGACCGGCGGGAACGGGGCCGGTACGCCACCGGGCGGCGACGCCGACTCCTCGTACCGCGCGTCGGGCACCTCCTCGCCCGCCGTCGAACCGATCCCGACCGGCGGCGTGCTGCCGTCGCGGTCCGCGACCAGTGCGAGGGCCCGGCGGCCCGCGACGGTGCCGCGCTTGTCGGCGAGGGCGCCGCGCAGCCCGATGGAGGCCTCCAGTTCGGCGCGGGCCCGGTCGAGCTGTCCGCCGCAGAGCGCGAGGATGCCCAACTCGTGGTGGAAATAGGCCTGATCCGAGACCTCGCCGGCGAGCCGGGCCGCCTCGCTGCCGGCCCGCAGCGCGCGCTCCCAGGCACTCCAGTGCAGCCCCGCGGCGAACGCCGGCGCGGCCGCCCGCGCCAGCCGTACGGCGGTGGCACTCTCGTCGTCCTCGGCGTCCTCGGCCTCGTCCAGCGGCACGGTGACCGGCACCAGGGCGGCCAGCGCCGCGAGCACTGCGTCCGCCTCGGCGGCGACCCGCTCCGGGGTGACCGACGGATGCGCGGCCCACCAGGCGTAGTGCTCCGCGGCGGTGCGCGCCCGGTCCTCGGTGTCGGACGCGTACCCGACGGCCTCCAGCTGGGTCTGCACACCGGCCGCGAGCCGGTAGTGCGAGCCGACCGGGGTGACGAGCGCGCAGCCGACCAGCTCGGCGAGCGCCGCGTCCGCGTGCGTGTCGCCGATCAGCGCGGGCAGATGCGCCTGGTGCGGCACCTCGCCGCCCAGCGCGACCGCGAAGCGCAGCGTGGCGCGCGCCGACTCGCTGAGCCGGGAGGCGAGCAGCGCGGCGGGCGCGGCCCCCTCGGCGAGCGAGGGCAGCGGTACGTCGTGGCCGTCCTCGGCGTCGAAGGGCGCGTCTATGGGCGCGTCCTCGTAGTAGCCGAACTCGTCGAAGGCGTTCGGGTCGGCGCGAAGCTGGTCGCGCTGCCGAAGGAGCGCGCCGGCCTGCACGAAGCGCAGCGGCAGTCCCTCGGACTCGAACCAGAGGTCGCCCGCCCAGTTCGCCTCGTCCTCGGTCAGGACGCGTCCGACGGCGCGCTCCAGGAGTTCGAGACCACCGCCGCGGCCAAGACCGCCGAGGAAGACCTCTTCGAGGAGCGAGTCGGTGGACGGCGCGGCGATGTCGGGCGTCGCGGCGATCAGGAAGGCGCACTCGGGTGTGGCGTCGAGCAGCTCGTCGAGCGCGCCGGCGCCGAACTCCACGTCGTCGAGGACGACGACCGCGCCGATGTCGTGGACGAGGGCGAGCAGTTCGTCCTGTTCCGGTCGGTAGAGCGCTGACTTGTAGACGGCGGCGAGGAGATCGTGCAGCACGTCGTCCACGGTGCGGTGGTGGCCGCTGAGGCGTACGACGCCGTCGGGCGCCAGGTCCGCGCAGTCGTCCGCGACGGCGTCCAGGAGCGCGGTGCGGCCCGAACCCGAGGGCCCGGTGAGCCGTACGGAACGCCCGCGCGCGAGCAGGCGTACAAGCCGCTCACGCTCTTCCTGGCGCTCCAGCAGCGGCAGCCTGGGCAGTGCGGGCCCGGGTGGTACGGGCGGCCGTGCCGCGTGGGCCAGCTCGGTACGTTCGTCGGCGCCGAACCTCGTGGGCCGCGGCGGCCGCTCGCCCGGTGGGCAGCGCTCGATCTCGCTGCCGTCGACGGGGTTGACGGTGAGCAGATGGTCGCCCGACACGAGTTGGACGGTGCGGGCCGGTGCCGGCGTGTGCTGGGAGTTTCCCCCCAGGGCGTGCGTCAGCGGATCACGCGGCGGACGCTGCCGAGGCGCCGAGCCGTCGTCATGGCCGTACTCTTCGGGTCCCCGGTTCATCGGGTCCATAGGTCCAAGCCCCCCAAAAGCGTCGTGTGCCGAGCCCCTCCCGGCCGTACCGCACACCGCGCTGTCGCTTCTGGTCCGGCGCCCGCTGACGGGTTCGTCGATCAGTGGGCAGCCGAACCCTAAACCTTCGCACAGTATCTACGAACACACGGGGTACCGCGCCGTCCGAGACGTCACAGCTTCGTGAGGATTGTGCGAGCTGTCCCTACAAGCGGGGCGGCCCATTACACCCGCGGCAGTGAATCCACCCCGATACCGCCCTCGATCGCCAGGATGCGGTGGAGCCGGGTCGCCACCAACAGGCGCTGCATCTGCGGCGGGACGCCGCGCAGCACAAGCCTCCGGCCGCACCGCCCCGCCCGCCGGTGGGCCCCCATGATGACACCGAGTCCGGTGGCATCCCAGGAGTCCAGCTCTGACAGGTCGAGCACCAGGTCGCCGGCTCCGTCGTCGACGGCCGAGTGCAGGACCGTACGGGCGTCCGCCGCGCTGACGACGTCGAGGCGGCCCCCGACGACCAGCTCGGCGTGGTCGCCCCTGATGTGCATATGCGCTCCCCGAGAGTGCGTTTCGTGCTCAGCTTCTTCTCGTGTCCTGTGCTGCCAGAACTGATCCTGTGTTGCCAGGACTGACTGCCGTACGGGGGCAGAAGTTGCCCTCTGTAAGCGAACCGATACCGAATTCACTCTGAGGAGTGAGCGGTAAAGATCACCGCGGAGTCAGTGCGTGCACCAGCGTGAATCAGTACGTGTAGAAGCCCTGCCCGCTCTTGCGCCCGATGTCACCGGCGTCAACCATCCGGCGCATCAGCTCCGGAGGGGCGAACTTCTCGTCCTGGGATTCCGTGTAGATGTTGCTCGTCGCGTGCAGGAGGATGTCGACGCCCGTCAGGTCCGCGGTGGCGAGCGGCCCCATGGCGTGGCCGAAGCCCAGCTTGCAGGCGAGGTCGATGTCCTCGGCGGTGGCCACGCCGGACTCGTACAGCTTGGCCGCCTCGACGACCAGCGCCGAGATGAGCCGGGTGGTCACGAAGCCGGCCACGTCGCGGTTGACGACGATGCAGGTCTTGCCGACCGATTCGGCGAACTCCCGTGCGGTGGCGAGCGTTTCGTCGCTCGTCTTGTAGCCGCGCACCAGTTCGCACAGCTGCATCATCGGGACCGGTGAGAAGAAGTGGACGCCGACGACCCGCTCCGGGCGCTCGGTGGCCGCCGCGATCTTGGTGATCGGGATGGCGGAGGTGTTGGAGGCGAGTACGGCCTCGTCCTTCACCAGCTTGTCGAGCGCGCGGAAGATCTCGTGCTTGACTTCCAGCTTCTCGAACACGGCCTCGACGACGATGTCGGCGTCGGCGACCGCGTCCAGGTCGGTGGTCGTGGTGATGCGGCCCAGCGCCTCTTCGGCCGCGCCCCCGTCCAGCTTCCCCTTGCTCACGAACCTGTCGTACGAGGCCTTGATGCCGTCGGTGCCACGGGTCAGCGCCTCATCGGTGACATCCCGCAGGACGACGTCCCACCCGGCCTGCGCTGAGACCTGGGCGATACCGGACCCCATGAGTCCGGCGCCGATGACGGCAAGCTTCCGTGCCACTGTCCGACTCCCCTAACACACTGTTTATGTTGCCTCTCCGGCGGACCCTAGCGCTCGTGAGGGGCTGTGTGACCGGTAAGTAATGCGCGTCACGTGCCATAGGACGGACATCACACCGGATGGCTCACCGCGCGCCCCGGACCGCGTAGTTGAGCACCTTTTCGCTCAACAGGTCCTCCATCTCGTCGAGCAGCACCAGCACCTCGCGCGACACTTCGTCCGGATTGCGTCTGGCGACCATCTCGCGGCCGACGGTGGCCATGACCGTCTGGTGGATCCAGCCGATCTGGCCGGCCATCAGACCCGGCAGCGGATCACCGGGGGCCGCGCCCGTGTCCTTGCGCAGGGTCTCCTCCAGGTCGTCGTGGACCTCCTGCTGGAGGCTCCACAGATGGGACCGGAGGGCGGGCGCGCCGTGGATGACGCGCATGAACCGGTCGTACCCCTCCATCAGCCCGACCCGGGGCGAGACCGCCTCGACCTCCTCGCGCAGCTCGCGCAGGACGGCGGCGGCCGCCGACTCGCCCTCGCCCCGGCCGCGCACCCAGCGCGAGAGCCGGCCGACGACTCCCTTGCTGCGGTCGAAGAAGAGGTCCTCCTTGGCCGGGAAGTAGTTGTACACGGTGTTCACGGAGACGTCGGCCGCCTCCGCGATGTCGGCGATCGTCACCGTCACGAAGCCGTGCTCCAGGAACAGCCCCGTGGCGATGTCCGAGATGCGCTGCCTGGTCTCGCGCTTCTTCCGCTCCCTGAGCCCCTCTGCCATGGACTCATCGTAGGCCGGATCAAGGATTCCTGGGCTCCCTCAAATTTTGGTGGCATTGCAAAATTTAAGTGACTCTGTTTTTCTTGGACGCATGGCAATCATCAGTACGGCCGGACTGGCCCGGACCTTCCAGACCAAGCACGGCCCCGTGGAGGCGGTGCGCGGCATCGACCTCACCGTTCAGCCGGGCGAGATCCTCGGCTTCCTCGGCCCGAACGGAGCGGGCAAGACGACCACCCTCCGGATGCTCACGACCCTGCTCGCCCCCACCGGCGGCGCCGCCACCGTCGCGGGCCACGACCTGGCCACCGACCCGGCGGGCGTCCGCCGCGCGTGCGGCTATGTCGCCCAGTCGGGCGGCGTCGACCCCCAGATCTCCGTACGCGAGGAACTGGTCACCCAGGGACGGCTCTACCGCCTGACGAAGGAGCAGGCGGTCGAGCGCGCCGAGGAATTGGCCCGCGACCTGGACCTGACCGGCCTCCTCGACCGGAAGACGGCGGCGCTCTCCGGCGGCCAGCGGCGCCGGCTCGACATCGCGCTCGGCCTCACGCACCGCCCGCAGGTGCTCTTCCTCGACGAGCCGACGACCGGGCTCGACCCGGCGAGCCGCGCGGACCTCTGGGACCTCGTGCGACGGCTGCGCGACGAACACGGCACGACCGTCTTCCTCACCACGCACTACCTGGACGAGGCGGACGCCCTCGCCGACCGGCTCGTGATCGTCGACAAGGGCGTCGTCGTGGCCGAGGGCACGCCGGGCGCGCTCAAGCTCGAGTACGGCGGCTCCATCGACGCCACGCTCCAGGACACGTTCCTCGCCATCACCGGCCGCGGCCCCGCCCCGGCCGACTCCACCCCCGTTGCCGTTTAGGACCGCCATGCTTCTGCACGACACCGCGCTGATCTTCGGGCGCTACGCCCGCCAGACCCTGCGCTCCAGATTCGCGATGCTCTTCGGCGTGCTGATGCCGCTGCTGTATCTGCTCTTCTTCGGCCCGCTGCTCACCGACCTGCCGCTGGGCGGGGGCGGCAGCTCCTGGCAGATCCTGGTGCCCGGGCTGCTGCTCCAACTCGGTCTGTTCGGGGCCGGGTTCGCGGGGTTCATGATCATCCTTGAGAAGAACGCCGGGATCGTGGAGCGGATGCGCGTCACCCCGGTCAGCCGGCTCGCGCTGCTGCTCGGCCGGGTGCTGCGCGACGCGGCGGTCTTCGTCTTCCAGGCGGTACTGCTGGTCCTGGCCGCCCTGGTGATGGGCCTGCGCGCGCCGGTCGCCGGCATCCTGATCGGCTTCGGGTTCGTCGCGCTGCTGACCGTCTCGCTGGCCTCGCTGTCGTACGCGCTGGCCATGAGGAGCGCCTCGCCGCAGGCGTTCGGCCCCGCGGTCAACGCCGTGAGCATGCCCTCCATGCTGCTGTCCGGCCTGATGCTGCCGATGACGCTGGCCCCCGGCTGGCTGGACGTCCTCTCGCACCTCATGCCGTTCCGCTATCTGGTGGACGCGATGCGGGACGCGTACGTCGGCTCGTACGCGACCGACTCCATGCTGTACGGCGTCCTGGTGGCCCTCGGTTTCGCGGGACTCGCCGTGACAGTGGGCACACGGGTCTTCCGGAAGGCCGGGGCGTAACTACGCTGGCCGCATGGTCAATCTGACGCGCATCTACACCAGGACCGGCGACCAGGGCACCACCGCCCTCGGCGACATGAGCCGGACCGCCAAGACCGATCCGCGGATCGCGGCGTACGCCGACGTGAACGAGGCGAACGCGGTCATCGGCACGGCGATCGCCCTCGGCGGCCTCGCCGAGGAGGTCGTCAAGGTCCTCGTCCGCGTCCAGAACGACCTGTTCGACGTGGGCGCGGACCTGTCGACGCCGGTGGTGGAGAAGCCGGAGTTCCCGCCCCTTCGTGTCGAGCAGTTCTACATCGACAAGCTCGAAGCGGACTGCGACCACTTCAACGAGCAGCTGGAGAAGCTCCGCTCCTTCATCCTGCCCGGCGGCACGCCCGGCGCGGCCCTGCTGCACCAGGCGTGCACGGTGGTCCGCCGGGCGGAGCGCTCGACGTGGGCCGCGTTCGAGGCCCACGGCGAGGTGATGAACCCGCTCACGGCGACGTACCTGAACCGGCTGTCGGACCTGCTGTTCATCCTGGCCAGGACGGCGAACAAGGAGGTCGGGGACGTGCTGTGGGTCCCGGGCGGGGAGCGCTGAGCGCTCCGCTGCCGCCGGAAGTGCGGCACTCCGGCTGCGGGCCGTCCGTGGCTGGTCGCGCCCCGCGGCGGAGCCGCTCAATGTCACTGCCCCGCGCCCCTACGGGGCACGGTCATCGCACCGGACTTCGTGACGCCGCGGCGGCCCATCAGAGGGCCCTAACCTCGTCCGGCACCCGGCGAGGTGCGCGCCGCCTGGTACAGGCCCGTCGTGACGAGGACGGCGCCGACGCACATCATCACCAGGCCGGCCTTCGTCAGGGTGACGACCGGAACCTCCACTCCCCCGGTGAACAGCCACAGCACCAGGCCGACCGCGAAGGTGGCGGTGCCGTCCAGCAGGTTCTTCCGCGACCGGCTCATCCGGTTCATCCGGTTCATCGACGGGCACTCTCCTTCGTGGACATGAGCTCGTGTTCCGCCTCCGTGCCGGCCGGCGCCTTCCTCGGCCAGAGGGCGTAACTGAGCGCGACCAGCCCGTGGATGCCGGCCGTCCGCCAGGCGGTGAACATCCAGCTCTCCAGTGAGCTCGTACGGTTCGCGTCACCCACGTACCACATCGCGATCAGGAGCAGCCCGCTCGCGACCGCGGCGGCCACGACCGTGCCGAGCCAGACCCTGCCCTCGTGGCGGGCGCGGGCCATGCCGTAGCGCGGCGGTCCTGCCGGGGGCGCGGCTCCGCCCAGCCGGTGCGCGGCATGCCCGTCGAGCCATTTCACCGTCCGGTGGCCGTGGCCGACGGTGTAGCCGATGTAGAGCGCGGCAAGACCGTGTTTCCAGCTGGGATCGGCGCCGTTCTTCAGGTCGATGGCGGTGACGACAAGCAGCACGACCTCCAGGAGCGGCTCGCACAGCAGCAGCGCGAGGCCGGTACGCGGCATCCTGAGCAGATAGCGGGTGGCCAGGCCTGCGGCCAGCAGCACCCAGAAGCCGACCTCACAGACGATGATCAGCGTGACGATCACGGTTCGCTCCTCTCGGTCACCCTTCCAGGCTCCCGGCGGGACCGGCCGCGATCGTCGTCGCCAGTGACGAAACGGCACTGCATCCTTCGATGTAGCCGCGGACCGTTCCCCAGGATCAGGCGCCGGGCGCGTACGCCGTGTTGGATGGGAACCATGGCCGTACGACTCCCCCGCCCCCACCCCGACGACGTGCGGATCGCGCTCGCGGGCCTGCTCGGCGGCCTCCTGCTGTGGGGCATCGGACTCGGCACCCGGCCCGGCGACGAGCCGATGGTGCTCTGGGAGGGCCGCTGGCCGGTCCTGCTGCCGCTCTTCGTGATGGCCGGCTGCGAGCTGCTGCGGCGGGTCCGCCCGCGTACGGTCCTCCTGGTCGGCACAGTCGCGCTGACCTGCGACACCGTCACGCAAGGCAGCCTGGTCACCGTCGTCATGTTCACGGACCTCGTGTACGCGTCCGTGCTGTACGGGCCGCCCGCCTCGGCCCGCCGCATCCCCTGGATCATGGGACTGCTCTCGGTGATCGGCACCGTGGTACCCACCGCGGTGTGGCGTGTGCCGGAGGGGGTGCTGATCGGCGTGGTCATCGGCCTGGTGACGCTCGCGCCCGCCGCCACCGGCTGGATCGTCCGCAACCACCGCGACGCCGCCGAGGCCGCCCGCCTGCGCGCCCAGCAGACCGCACTGCTCGCCGAGATGGACCGCAGCCAGGCCGTCAGCTCCGAACGCGCCCGCATGGCAAGGGAGTTGCACGACATGGTCGCCAACCACCTGTCGGCGATCGCCATCCACTCCACCGCCGCGCTCTCCCTCGACGACCCGGACACCTCCAAGGAGGCACTCGGCGTCATCCGCCAGAACAGCGTCGGAGGGCTGGCCGAGATGCGCCGCCTCATCGGCATACTGCGTGACAGCAGCGGTGACACCGAGCCGGCCGCCGCGCCCACACTGGACGGACTCGGCGCGCTCGTGGACCACGCCCGCGCCAACGGCCTCGACGTCGACCTCGACTGCACGCACACCGCGCTCCCGACCCCGGTCGAACTGGCCGCCTACCGCATCGTGCAGGAATCCCTGACCAACGCCCTCAAGCACGCCTCCGCCGGCCGTGTCACCGTCGGCATCGCCCAGCGCGACCACGCCCTCGACGTGCGGGTGACCAGCCCGTACGGCGGCGCCCGCGACGACGGCCCGCGCGCCCCCGGCTCGGGCGCGGGACTGGTCGGGATGCGGGAGCGGGTCGCCCTGCTGCACGGCAGCTTCGAGGCCGGCCCCGAGGACTCCGCCGACGGCAAGATCTGGGCCGTACACGTCACCCTCCCGGTCACCGAAGGAGAATCCGAATGATCCGCGTGCTCGTCGCCGAGGACCAGTCCGCCGTACGCGCCGGTCTCGTCCTCATCCTGCGCAGCGCCCCCGACATCGAGGTGGTCGGCGAGGCCGCGGACGGCGAGCAGGCGGTGGCGCTGGCGCGTGAACTCCGCCCCGATCTGGTCCTGATGGACGTCCAGATGCCCCGGCTCGACGGCGTCTCCGCCACCCGCCTGGTCGTCGCCGAGGAGCTCGCCGACGTGCTCGTACTGACCACCTTCGACCTCGACGAGTACGTCTTCGGGGCGCTGCGCGCGGGCGCCGCCGGCTTCCTGCTGAAGAACACCGAGGCGCGTGACCTGCTGGACGCGGTCCGCACGGTGGCACGCGGCGAGGGGATCGTCGCGCCCGCGGTCACCCGCCGGCTGATCGCCGAGTTCGCCGCGAGGCCCGCCCGCGAGCCGTCCACCGACCCGGCCGTCCTCGACTCGCTGACGAGGCGGGAGCGGGAGGTGCTGTCCTGCCTCGGAAAGGGACTGTCCAACGCCGACATCGGAATACGACTCGACATGGCCGAGGCAACCGTGAAGACCCACGTCAGCCGCCTGCTGGGAAAACTGGAGCTGCGCAGCCGGGTTCAAGCGGCCGTGCTCGCGCAGGAATTGGGCGTGTAACAAGTAACCGCACCGCACGCTCTCACTGGTCTGGACCTATTGACCTATGGTCCAGACCTTTCTATTGTCCTGCCCACCTCATCAAACTCCCCCTAGGAGACGCGGATGCGCCTCAGACACCGCTTCGGGCAGAGAGCCGTGGCAGGGCTCACCACCCTGCTCCTGCCGTTCGCCGCCATGGTCGGGCTCGCGAGCCCCGCCTCCGCCGCCACCTCGGCGACCGCCACCTACGCCAAGACCCAGGACTGGGGCACCGGCTTCGAAGGCAAGTGGACCGTCAAGAACACCGGCACCACCGGCATCAGCTCGTGGACGGTCGAGTGGGACTTCCCCTCCGGTACGTCCGTCACCTCGGCCTGGGACGCGGACGTGACGTCCTCCGGCACCCACTGGACCGCCAAGAACAAGTCCTGGAACGGCACCCTCGCCCCCGGCGCCAGCGTCTCCTTCGGCTTCAACGGCTCCGGCCCCGGCTCCCCCGCCAACTGCAAGCTCAACGGCGGCAGTTGTGACGGCGGCGGCACCGTCCCCGGCGACAGCGCCCCCTCCGCGCCCGGCAAACCGACCGCCTCCGCCGTCACCAACACCTCGGTGAAGCTCTCCTGGAGCGCGGCCACCGACGACAAGGGCGTCAAGAACTACGACGTCCTGCGCGGCGGCGCCAAGGTCGCCACGGTGACCGGCACCTCGTACACCGACACGGGCCTCACCGCCGGCACCGACTACTCCTACACCGTCCAGGCCCGCGACACCGCCGACCAGACAGGACCGGTGAGCGGCTCGGTCGCGGTGCGCACCACCGGCGGCACAGGACCGGGCCCTGACCCCGGCGACAAGGTCAAGCTCGGCTACTTCACCGAGTGGGGCGTCTACGGCCGCAACTACCACGTCAAGAACCTGGTGACCTCCGGCTCCGCACAGAAGATCACCCACATCAACTACGCGTTCGGCAACGTCAAGGGCGGCAAGTGCGTCCTGGACGACGCCTACGCAGCCACCGACAAGGCGTACACCGCCGACCAGTCCGTCAGCGGCACCGCCGACACCTGGGACCAGCCGCTGCGCGGCAACTTCAACCAGCTGCGCCAGCTGAAGGCCAAGTACCCGCACATCAAGGTGCTGTACTCCTTCGGCGGCTGGACCTACTCCGGCGGCTTCGGTGAGGCCGCCGCCAACGCGGCCGCCTTCGCCAAGTCCTGCAAGGCCGTGGTCGAAGACCCGCGCTGGGCCGATGTCTTCGACGGCATCGACATCGACTGGGAGTACCCGAACTCCTGCGGCCTGACCTGCGACACCTCGGGCCCGGCGGCCTTCAAGAACCTCTCCGCCGCGTTGCGCGCCGAGTTCGGCCCGAACTACCTGGTCACCGCGGCCATCACCGCGGACGGCTCCGCCGGCGGCAAGATCGACGCGGCCGACTACGGCGGCGCCGCCCAGTACCTCGACTGGTACAACGTGATGACGTACGACTACTTCGGCGCCTTCGCCCCCACCGGCCCGACCGCCCCGCACTCCCCGCTCACCTCCTACCCCGGCATCCCGACAGCCGGCTTCAACTCGGCCGACGCGATCGCCAAGCTCAGGGCCAAGGGCGTACCCGCGAAGAAGCTGCTGCTCGGCATCGGCTTCTACGGCCGCGGCTGGACCGGCGTCACCCAGTCCGCCCCCGGCGGCACAGCGACCGGCGCGGCCCCCGGCACGTACGAGGCGGGCATCGAGGACTACAAGATCCTCAAGACGTCCTGCCCGGCCACCGGCACCATCGCCGGCACGGCCTACGCGCACTGCGGCACCAACTGGTGGAGCTACGACACCCCGGCCACCATCGGTACGAAGATGACCTGGGCCAGAAACCAGGGCCTGGGCGGCGCGTTCTTCTGGGAGTTCAGCGGCGACACGACGAACGGTGAACTCGTGAACGCGGTCTCAACTATCGGCTGACCAGCCTGTCACGCAACATTGACGCGCTGACCGGGCGGGGCTGCTTCGAGCCACGCGAGGAAACCGGTCAGCGCGTCCTCGCTCATCGCCAGTTCGAGGCGTGTACCGCGATGGACGCAGGCGAGGACGGTGTCGTCGGAGAGCAGCGCCAGTTCCTCGTCGCCGTCCGGGGCGCGGCGGCCCATCACCTCGATCGACGAGCGTTCCAGGACGCGGCGCGGGCGGTGGGCGTACGAGAAGATGCGGAACCACTCGATGCGGTCGCCGTTGTAGCGGGCGATGCCGTAGCCCCAGCCTTTGCCGCTGGTGTCGCTCTTCTCGGGGGCGTTCCAGCGGAGGCTGCAGTCGAAGGTGCCGCCGGAGCGCTGGATCAGTCTGCGGCGCAGGTGGAAGACGAGGAGTGCCAGCGCCACCAGCACGATTACCGACCCGCACACAGTCAGAGCGAGGACCATCGACACCGACCTCCTCGTCTCCTAGGTAACGGAACGGAAAAAAGCATCCGCATCGCCTCAGCCGCGACCCGGTCCGGAGAAATCTCCGGTCCTGGCCGCGGCTGAGTCACTTCCTGTGGTGCGCTGCGTTCAGCGCACCGCCACCGCACGCAGACGGACGTCCGCACGACGCTCGGCGGACGCGTCGGCGTCCGACTTCGCGCGCTCGAGCGCCCGCTCCGCACGCTGGACGTCGATCTCGTCCGACAACTCGGCGATCTCGGCCAGCAGCGACAGCTTGTCGTCCGCGAACGAGATGAAACCGCCGTGCACCGCGGCGACGACCGTTCCACCATCACTCGTACGGATGGTCACCGGGCCCGACTCCAGCACACCGAGCAGCGGCTGGTGACCGGGCATGACGCCGATGTCGCCGGACGTGGTACGCGCGACGACCAGGGTGGCCTCGCCGGACCAGACACTGCGGTCCGCGGCGACGAGCTCGACATGCAGCTCAGCAGCCAAGGTGGGCTCCTCGGGTCACCACCCGGCGGTTGCTGCCGGGTGTTGGGTCAAAGTCTAGTAGGCGTACGAAGAGGGGCGGGACGCACCCGCCCCTCTTCACGAACACGAGGTTCAGGAGACGCCGAGCTCCTTGGCCTTGGACTTGAGGTCCTCGATGCCACCGCACATGAAGAACGCCTGCTCCGGGAAGTGGTCGTACTCGCCGTCGCAGATCGCGTTGAACGCGGCGACCGACTCGTCCAGCGGTACGTCCGAACCGTCCACGCCGGTGAACTGCTTGGCGGCGTGGGTGTTCTGGGACAGGAAGCGCTCCACGCGACGGGCACGGTGGACGACGAGCTTGTCCTCCTCGCCGAGCTCGTCGATACCGAGGATCGCGATGATGTCCTGGAGGTCCTTGTTCTTCTGCAGGATCGTCTTGACCCGCATGGCGGTGTCGTAGTGGTCCTGCGCGATGTACCGCGGGTCCAGGATGCGGGACGTGGAGTCCAGCGGGTCCACGGCCGGGTAGATGCCCTTCTCGGAGATCGGACGGGAAAGAACCGTCGTCGCGTCGAGGTGGGCGAAGGTGGTGGCAGGCGCCGGGTCGGTCAGGTCGTCCGCGGGGACGTAGATCGCCTGCATCGAGGTGATCGAGTGACCACGCGTCGAGGTGATCCGCTCCTGGAGCTGACCCATCTCGTCGGCCAGGTTCGGCTGGTAACCCACCGCGGACGGCATACGGCCGAGCAGGGTGGACACCTCGGAACCGGCCTGGGTGAAGCGGAAGATGTTGTCGATGAAGAACAGCACGTCCTGCTTCTGCACATCGCGGAAGTACTCCGCCATGGTCAGACCGGACAGCGCCACGCGCAGACGGGTGCCCGGGGGCTCGTCCATCTGGCCGAAGACAAGAGCGGTCTTGTCAAGAACACCGCTCTCTTCCATCTCCGCGATGAGGTCGTTGCCCTCACGGGTGCGCTCACCGACGCCCGCGAAGACGGAGACGCCCTCGTGGAGGTTGGCGACACGCATGATCATTTCCTGGATCAGCACGGTCTTGCCGACACCGGCACCACCGAACAGACCGATCTTTCCACCCTTGACGTACGGGGTGAGAAGGTCGACGACCTTCAGGCCGGTCTCGAACATCTCGGTCTTGGACTCGAGCTGGTCGAAGGCCGGAGCCTTGCGGTGGATGGGCCAGCGCTCGCCCTCGAACTTCTCGTCCGAGTTCAGCACCTCACCGAGGGTGTTGAACACCTTGCCCTTGGTGAAGTCGCCGACCGGGACACTGATGCCCTTGCCGGTGTCGGTCACCGCGGCCTGGCGGACCAGGCCGTCGGTGGGCTGCATCGAGATGGTGCGGACCAGGCCGTCACCCAGGTGCTGGGCGACCTCCAGGGTCAGCAGCTTCTTCTCGCCGGCGTTGGCCGGGTCGGCCACCTCGACGTGAAGGGCGTTGTAAATCTCCGGCATGGCGTCGACGGGGAATTCCACGTCGACGACCGGGCCGATGACCCGGGCGACGCGGCCCGTGGCAGCGGCCGTCTCAACTGTCGTCGTCATTACCTGTCACTCCCCGCGGACGCGTCGGCCAGGGCTGCGGAGCCACCGACGATCTCGCTGATTTCCTGGGTGATTTCGGCCTGGCGGGCCGCGTTGGCAAGTCGGGAGAGGCTGGTGATCAGGTCTCCCGCGTTGTCGGTCGCCGACTTCATCGCGCGGCGGGTGGCCGCGTGCTTGGAGGCGGCCGACTGGAGCAGCGCGTTGTAGATACGGCTCTCGACGTACCGCGGCAGGAGGGCGTCCAGGACGTCCTCCGCCGACGGCTCGAAGTCGAACAGCGGAAGGATCTCGCCCTTGGCGTGCGACTCCTCCGCGACCTCTTCGAGGCGCAGCGGCAGCAGGCGGCTGTCGACCGCCGTCTGCGTCATCATCGAGACGAACTCGGTGTAGACGATGTGGAGTTCGTCCACGCCGCCGTCCGCCGTCTCCTTCTCGATGGCCTCGATCAGCGGAACGGCGACCTTCTTCGCGTCCGCGTACGTGGGCTGGTCGGTGAAGCCCGACCACGACTCCGCGACCTTGCGCTCACGGAAGTTGTAGTGGGCCAGACCGCGGCGGCCGACGATGTACGTGTCGACCTCCTTGCCCTCGGCCTCAAGACGTGCGGTCAGCCGCTCCGCCGCCTTGATGGCGTTGGAGTTGAAGGCGCCGGCCAGTCCGCGGTCGCTCGAGAGGAGCAGCACCGCGGAACGGGTCGCCGTCTCCGCCTCCGTGGTCAGCGGGTGCTTCGTGTTCGAACCGGTCCCGACCGCCGTGACCGCGCGGGTGAGCTCGGTCGCGTACGGCGTGGAGGCCGCCACCTTGCGCTGCGCCTTGACGACACGCGAGGCGGCGATCATCTCCATCGCCTTGGTGATCTTCTTGGTCGCGGTGATGGTTTTGATGCGACGCTTGTAGACCCGGAGCTGGGCTCCCATGAGTCAGGTCCCTTCCGTCGTCACTTGCCCGCGGCGGCAGGGGTGTCCTCGCCGAGCAGCTTGCCGTCCGACGTCTCGAACTGCTTCTTGAAGTCCGCGATCGCGTCGGCGATGGCCTGCAGGGTGTCGTCCGACATCTTGCCGCCCTCCTTGATGGAGGTCATGAGGCCCTGCTCCTTGCGGTGCAGGTACTCCAGGAGCTCCTTCTCGAAGCGGCGGATGTCGTTGACCGGGACCTCGTCCATCTTGCCGGTGGTACCGGCCCAGACGGAGACGACCTGGTCCTCGGTGGCCATCGGCTGGTACTGAGCCTGCTTGAGCAGCTCGACCATCCGCTGACCGCGCTCCAGCTGGGCCTTCGAGGAGGCGTCCAGGTCGGAACCGAAGGCGGCGAACGCCTCCAGCTCACGGAACTGGGCGAGGTCCACGCGAAGACGGCCGGAGACCTGGCGCATCGCCTTGTGCTGGGCGGAACCGCCGACTCGGGAGACGGAGATACCGACGTTCAGCGCGGGGCGCTGACCGGCGTTGAACAGGTCCGACTCCAGGAAGCACTGGCCGTCGGTGATGGAGATGACGTTGGTCGGGATGAACGCCGAGACGTCGTTGGCCTTCGTCTCGACGATCGGCAGACCGGTCATCGAGCCCGCGCCCATCTCGTCGGAGAGCTTCGCGCAGCGCTCCAGCAGACGGGAGTGCAGGTAGAAGACGTCACCGGGGTAGGCCTCGCGCCCCGGCGGACGGCGGAGCAGCAGGGACACGGCGCGGTAGGCGTCGGCCTGCTTCGAGAGGTCGTCGAAGATGATGAGGACGTGCTTGCCCTCGTACATCCACTGCTGGCCGATGGCCGAACCGGTGTACGGCGCCAGGTACTTGAAGCCGGCCGGGTCGGACGCCGGGGCGGCGACGATGGTCGTGTACTCCAGCGCGCCGGCCTCTTCGAGGGCGCCACGCACGGAGGCGATGGTCGAGCCCTTCTGGCCGATGGCGACGTAGACGCAGCGGACCTGCTTCTTCGGGTCGCCGGTGCGCCAGTTGTCACGCTGGTTGATGATCGTGTCGACGGCCAGGGCGGTCTTGCCGGTCTGGCGGTCACCGATGACCAGCTGACGCTGGCCACGGCCGATCGGGGTCATCGCGTCGACGGCCTTGTAGCCGGTCTCCATCGGCTCGTGCACCGACTTACGGGCCATGACGCCCGGGGCCTGCAGCTCGAGGGCGCGGCGGCCGGACGTCTCGATCTCGCCGAGGCCGTCGATCGGGGCGCCGAGCGGGTCGACCACGCGGCCGAGGTAGCCCTCGCCCACGGCGACCGACAGGACCTCGCCGGTACGGGTGACCGGCTGGCCCTCCTCGATACCGCTGAACTCGCCGAGGATGACGGTACCGATCTCGCGCTCTTCGAGGTTGAGCGCAAGACCGAGGGTGCCGTCCTCGAACTTCAGCAGTTCGTTGGCCATGGCCGAGGGCAGGCCCTCGACCTTCGCGATGCCGTCGCCGGCAAGGGTGACCGTACCGACCTCCTCGCGCGAGGCCGCGTCCGGCTTGTACGACTGGACAAAGTTCTCCAGCGCATCCCGGATCTCCTCCGGCCGGATCGTGAGCTCCGCCATCTGGGTTCCCTGCTCTCCTTGTTGGGCCCGAAGTTTTCTTGGGGGGTCTGGGGTCAGCCCCCAGGAATCCTCTGCACGGCCCAACCAGGGCCGTAAGTACTACGTGGTGATGCGTGCGTATTGAGTTGCTGCGTTGCTGCTAGCCCGCCATGCGGCGGCTGGCGTCGTCGATCCGGTCCGCGATGGAACCGTTGATGATCTCGTCGCCGACCTGCACCCTGATCCCGCCGAGGACCTCGGGGTCCACGTCCAGGTTGAGGTGCATCTGACGGCCGTAGAGCTTCGCGAGGGCGGCACCGAGGCGCTGCTTCTGCGCGTCGCTCAGCGGAACCGCCGAGGTGACGACGGCGACCATGCGGTTGCGACGGTCGGCGGCGAGCTTGGACAGGGACTCGAGTCCCGATTCCAGGCTACGTCCCCGGGGCGCGGTCACAAGGCGCGTGACCAACCGCTCGGTGACGGCGTTGGCCCGGCCGCCGAGCAGGCTGCGCAGCAGCTCGCTCTTGGGTCCGGTGCCGGCGCCGCGGTGGGTCAGCGCGGCCCGCAGCTCGGTGTTCGAAGAGACGATCCGGCCGAACCGGAACAGCTCGTCCTCGACCTCGTCCAGGGCGCCCGCCTGCTGCGCCGCCGTGAGGTCGGCGGTGTCGGCCAGCTCCTCGACGGAGTCCACCAGGTCGCGCGAACGCGACCAGCGGGAGCGCACCAGACCGGCCACCAGGTCGGCGGTCGTGCCGCTGACCTGGCCCGCGAGGAGGCGTCCGGCCAGTTCGGCCTTCGCCTCGCCGCCCTGCGCCGGGTCGGTGAGGACCCGACGCAACGACACCTCGCGGTCGAGCAGCGCGGTGACGGCGGCCAGCTGGTCGGCGAGCTGCGCCGCGTCGACGGACGTGTTGTCCGTCAGCGCGTCGAGACGCTCACGTGCGGCTGCCAGGGCCTCGCGGCTCGCTCCGTTCATCGCGTGGCCTCGGCCTTCGAAGCGGTCTCGTCGAGGCCGTCGAGGAACCGGTCGATCGTGCGCGACTGCCGGGCGTGGTCCTCGAGGGACTCGCCGACGAGCTTGCCGGCCAGGTCGGTGGCCAGCTTGCCGACGTCCTGGCGCAGCGCCTGCGCGGCGGCCTTGCGGTCGGCCGCGATCTGCGAGTGACCGGCGGCGACGATCTCCTCACGCTGCCGCTGGCCTTCCGCGCGCATCTCCGCGATGAGCGTGGCGCCCTGCTCCTGCGCCTCCTGGCGCAGACGCGCGGCCTCGTGCCGGGCCTCGTTGAGCTGAGCCTTGTACTGCTCCAGGACGCTCTGGGCCTCGGTCTTCATGGCGTCGGCCTCTTCGATACCACCTTCGATCGCCGCGCGGCGCTCGTCCAGAACCTTGTTGATGTTCGGAACAAGCTTCTTCCAGAAGAAGAAGAACACGATGGCGAAGGCGATGGTGCCGACGAGCAGCTCGGGGCCAGGCGGGATGAGCGGGTTCTGCTCTTCCTCGGCCGCCAGCTGTACCAGGTTGGCGATCACATCAGTGCCTTTCGTCTAACGGGGCTGTTCGTCTTCAGCTGTCAGCTGCCGTAGACGAACGGCATGACGATGCCGATGAGGGCGAGCGCCTCACAGAAGGCGAAACCGAGGATCTGGTTGGCGCGGATCAGGCCGGCGGCTTCGGGCTGACGGGCCAGAGCCTCAGTGCCCTTACCGAAGACGATGCCGACGCCGATGCCGGGACCAATGGCAGCGAGGCCGTAACCGATGGAGCCGAGGGCCTTGATGTCACCGGTGAGAGCGGCGAGTTCGAGGGTCGCGGACATGCCGTTACTTCCTTCTCTTTCATGGACCGATGGGGGTTGACCATCGGGCGCTTAGGGGGTTGTGGAGGGCGCTCAGTGGTGCTTGGCGAGAGCGCCCTGGATGTACGTGCAGGCCAGCAGTACGAAGACGTACGCCTGAACGGCCTGCACAAAGAGCTCGAAGAGGATCATGCCCATGGTCATCACGAAGGAGACCCCGGCGGCAGGAACCAGCCAGCTGTTCAGCAGGTACCAGGAGGCGACGGTGAACATCACCAGCATCAGGTGGCCGGCGAACATGTTGGCGAAGAGTCGCACCGCGTGGGTGAAGGGCCGCACAAGGAGGTTCGAGAAGAACTCGATGAACGACACGAGCCAGCGGATCGGGCCCAGCGACTTGTCGTAGCCGGTGATGTTCTTCCAGCCACCGACGAAGCCGTGCCGCTTGAACGTCAGAGGCACCCAGATCAGGTACACGATGAGCGCGAGGATCATCGGGTACGCGATGACCGAGGAGACCGGGAACTGGGTCAGCGGGATCACGGACCAGATGTTCATGATCCATACGAAGAAGAAGATCGAGACCATCAGGGGGACGTACTTCTCGCCCTCCTTCTTCCCCATCGTCTCGTAGACGATCCCGCGGCGTACGAAGTCGTACCCCATCTCGCCGATCATCTGGAGCTTGCCGGGGATCACCTTCGCCTTGCCGAACGCGGCGTAGAAGAAGGTGACGACAACGAGCGTGGTGAGCAGGGCGAGCAGCATCACCTTGTTGAACTCGAACCCACCGACCTCGACGATCGGCTTGAAGAGGAACGAGTGCAGGCCCGGAGCCGGGAAGCCGCAGCCGTTGTCGGCCATGATCCGACAGTTCCACTCAAAGGCGAGCTGGGTCTGGTCAGCACTCACCACGGGCTCCTTCGGCGTGACGCATAGGTACGGCAACCTCGTTGTGTCGGCGCGGCGCGCAGCCGCGAGTCGGCACTGGACTGGTGTTACGGATATGGGGGCGGCTGGGGGGCATCGAGCCTCGCGATTGAGCAGGCGTCAGCTCAGATGCCCGCGCCCGCGATGCCGCAGTTGGCACCGGACGATAGCAGGATCCCGAACAGGCATTTATCCCGGCCCTACCCTTCACGTCGACGACCCGGACTTTTCGGACTTCCCACTCTCCGAATCGGGGTCTACGTAAAGAATCTTGGCCTTCATCTGCGCCCGGGCCTGCGCGGCCATCCATGTGACGGTCCCCAGGACCAGGGCGACCGCGAACGCCTTGGGATTGAACAGGGTGGTGTCCTTGAAGAGGGACACGAAGATCAGCAGGAGCAGCAACTGGGAGACGTAGAGCATCAGACCCATGGCCTGAAACAGCTGCGGAAGAGATGCGGCCGTGCGCTGCAGAACGAAGAGTCCGAGCCCCATGAAGGCGATGACCACCAGCGTGCCGACAACGGCCCCGATCGCCCCCTTGCCACCGGCGACCACAGCACTGACAGCGACGGCGATCGCGCCGACGGCAGCTGTGGGCACAGCGGCTTGGAGAAGGATCCGGACGTCGTTGGACGGCATGGCGGCAACTCCGCTTACTCAAGGGGGAAGGGTGTCGTCATGGACGAGCGTAGTCCGGGAACGAGAGAGAACCTCACGCCAATGGACCGTCGCACTGCGGTCCTTCGGCTCTGCCCCCGGGGTCTCGTGAACCGTATCACAAACTATTTGATGAGGTCTTTACCTGGTTGGTGTGCCCGGCGTCACACATGAGAGTGAACCTGCGCGTTTGTGCACTCAGGAGACCAACTTGTCTGCTATTGGGGCGGTTTACGGATGCGGCTCCGATGGCGCCCTCGCGACGCTCTTATCGGATTCTTACCTTCCGTCAGCGCGACGTGCCGGCCTCGCGCCCTTCCAGGAGGCGCGAACGGGGGCCAACAGCGGTCGCCCCGTTGACTCCTGAGACGCCGACCGTGACCGGCGTACGACGTTCGCCGGAGTCCGACTCGTCGCTCGGCTCCTCGTCTGCCCCGCCGTTCGCCGTATACGCGTCCGCGGGCACGCTCTCCGCAGCCTCCGTGGTCTCGGCGCCGTCGCAGGCCTCTCCGGCCTGCTGGGCGATCCCCTTGCGGCGGCGGTAGCGGGGCGGCACGAAGTGCTCGGCCCAGCGCGGGGCGCGCGGCGTGAAGCGCGGCAGCAGGAGCAGCACGAGGCCCACCGCGCTGAGCGCCATGATGCCGAGCACGATCCACATGGCCCCGGAGTTCACGGAGTAGCCGAGGGCGCCGAACGCGATCAGCGCCGACCAGAAGTACATGATGAGCACGGCCCGGCTGTGCGAGTGCCCGATCTCCAGGAGCCGGTGGTGCAGGTGGCCGCGGTCGGCGGCGAACGGCGACTGGCCGTTCCAGGTGCGCCGCACGATGGCCAGCACCAGGTCGGCCGCCGGGACGGCGATGATCGTCAGCGGCAGCAGCAACGGGATGTAGACCGGCACCGTCTGGTGCACGGCCTCCTTCTCGGACCCGGCGAACAGGTTCATCGCGTCGGGGTCGACCTGCCCGGTGATGGAGATGGCACCGGCCGCGAGCACCAGGCCGATGAGCATCGAGCCCGAGTCGCCCATGAAGATCCGCGCGGGGTGCATGTTGTGCGGCAGGAAGCCGAGGCACATGCCCATGAGGATCGCGGAGAAGAGGGTGGCGGGGGCGGCGGACTCGAGGCCGTAGCCGTACCAGATGCGGTACGCGTACATGAAGAACGCGGCGGCCGCGATGCACACCATGCCGGCGGCGAGGCCGTCGAGGCCGTCGACGAAGTTCACGGCGTTGATGGTGATCACGACGAGCGCGACGGTCAGCAGCGTGCCCTGCCACTGGGTCAGCGAGACCGAGCCGACGCCCGGGACCGGCAGCCACAGGATCGTCAGACCCTGCATGACCATGACGCCCGCGGCGATCATCTGGCCGCCGAGCTTGATCAGGGCGTCGATCTCGAACTTGTCGTCCAGGACGCCGATCAGCCAGATCAGCGCGGCGCCGGAGAGCAGGGCCCTCGGTTCGTTGGAGTTGGTGAACACCTCGTTGAGGTTCGTCAGGTGGTCGGCGGTCAGCAGACCGGCGCACAGTCCGAAGAACATCGCGATGCCGCCGAGCCGCGGTGTGGGCTCCCGGTGCACGTCACGTGCCCGGATCTCCGGCATCGCTCCGGCCACGATCGCGAACTTCCGCACCGGCCCGGTCAGCAGGTACGTCACCGCGGCCGTGATGCAGAGCGTCAGGAGGTATTCACGCACGGGCTTCCCCACAAGTCTCGCTGGCCATCTCAGCCCCACACCCTAGCTTCGTGCGCATACGGTTGGGGACTTCCGGGTAGAGCCGATGGTTGCACGAGTGGCTGTGTACCAACGCGCTCCTACCCCGCTCTAGGCCGGATACGGCGGAAATCTGCCGGACAGCTCCCGTACTTCTTCACGCACCTGGCGCCCTGCCGACTCGTCCCGCAGCGCCACGGCGAAGAGTACGGCGATCCGGGCCATCTCGGCCTCGCCCATGCCCTGGGTGGTGACGGCGGCCGTCCCCAGGCGCAGTCCGCGCACGTCCGGGTGCGGCAGCGCGCAGGTGTCGAGGACCATTCCGGCGGCGGCGAGGCGGCCGCGGGCGGTGCGGCCGTCCACGCCCAGCGGGGCCGGGTCGACGGTCAGCAGGTGGGTGTCGGTGCCGCCCGTGGTGACGGCCAGGCCCTCGGCGGCCAGACCCCGCGCCAGCACCCGGGCGTTCGCGACCACCTGATGGGCGTACGCGGTGAACGCCGGTGTTGCCGCCTCGCCGAACGCGACTGCCTTCGCGGCGATGGTGTGCATCTGGGCGCCGCCCTGGGTGAACGGGAAGACCGCCCGGTCCACCCGCTCGGCCAGTTCGCTCCCGCACAGCAGCATGCCGCCGCGCGGGCCGCGCAGCACCTTGTGGGTGGTCGCGCACACGACATCGGCGTACGGCACCGGGCTGGGCGCCGCTCCCCCGGCGACGAGCCCGATGGGATGGGCGGCGTCGGCGATGAGATACGCGCCCACCTCGTCGGCCACCTCCCGGAAGGCGGCGTAGTCGATGTGCCGGGGATACGAGATCGACCCGCACACGATCGCCTTCGGCCGGTGGGCGCGGGCCAGAGTCCGCACCTGCTCGTGGTCGATGAGCCCGGACTCCGCCTCGACCCCGTAGCCGACGAAGTCGAACCAGCGGCCGGAGAAGTTGACGGGCGAGCCGTGCGTGAGGTGGCCGCCGTGCGGCAGGCCCATCGCGAGGACGGTGTCGCCGGGCCGCAGCAGGGCGGCGTACGCGGCGAGCACGGCCGAACTCCCGGAGTGGGACTGCACGTTGGCGTGATCGGCGCCGAAGAGGGCCTTCGCGCGGGCCACGGCGACCCGCTCGGCGACGTCGACCAGCTCGCAGCCGCCGTGGTGCCGGGCGCCGGGATATCCCTCGGCGTACTTGTTCGCGAGCGGCGAGCCCAGGGCGGCCAGCACGGCCGGCGAGGTGACGTTCTCGGCGGCGATCAGCTGGAGCGTCGTCGACTGCCGCTCCAGCTCCCCGAGGAGGATCTCGGCCAGCTCCGGATCCTGCCGGCCGAGCACATCGACCGACAGCGGACCTTCAAGCGCATGTGTGACCGGCATGGCGGACTCCGGACCTCGGCGGGGGGACGCTATGTCCAATGTAGAACCGAGTCCCCTGCTGCGCCCGGTGTTACGCCCGAGCCGGTACCCCCGTAAGTGCCGTCACCACCGGATCCAGGGCCTGCTGGATTTCGTCGCCCACCGAGCGGAAGAAGGGCAGGGGGGCGCCGTACGGGTCGTACACCTCGTCGGCTTCCGCCGTCGGGGCCAGGAGCCACCCGCGTAGAGCCGCCGCGGCGCGGACCAGGGCACGCGCGCGTTCGACCATGCCGTCCTCCAGGGGCGGGAGCGTGGCGGGGTCTATGGCGCGGACCAGGCGGGTGAACTCCTTCAGGGTGAAGGTGCGCAGGCCCGCCGAGTGGCCCATGGAGATGACCTGGGCGCGGTGGTCGCGGGTGGCCGTCAGGACCAGGTCGGCCCTGATGACGTGCTCGTCGAGGAGTTCGCGGCCCACGAAGCCGGAGGCGTCCGCGCCGAAGTCGGCCAGGACCGCCTCCGCGTTGGCCTCCATGGGCGCGCCCTCGTGGCCCCAGGTGCCGGCGCTCTCCACGATCAGGCCGCCCCACAGCGGGTCGCCGAGCCGGTCCGCCAGGGCATGGCGGGTCAGCCGCTCGGTGATCGGCGAGCGGCACACGTTGCCGGTGCTGACGTGGAGGATGCGGAAGGAGTCCCCCGTGGCCCCGTCGCCGTAAGCCCCCGTGAACCCCGTCCCCGTACCTATGCCACGCCCCGCGTCAGGGGCTGTCAATTCGCCACCTCGAGGTCGGGTACGACCTTTCGCAGCTCCTCGGCCGACAGGGCGCCCGCACGCAGGAGCACGGGCACCTTGCCCGTCACGTCGACGATCGAGGAGGGCACGATGCCGGGCGTCGGGCCGCCGTCCAGGTAGACCGAGACGGAGTCGCCGAGCATCTCCTGCGCGGCGTCGCAGTCCTCGGGCGCCGCGTGTCCCGTGAGGTTCGCGGAGGAGACGGCCATCGGGCCGACCTCGGTGAGCAGCTCGATGGCGACCGGGTGCAGCGGCATGCGCACGGCGACGGTGCCACGGGTGTCCCCCAGGTCCCACTGGAGGGACGGCTGGTGCTTGGCGACCAGGGTCAGCGCGCCCGGCCAGAAGGCGTCGACGAGCTCCCACGCCATCTCGGAGAAGTCCGTGACCAGGCCGTGCAACGTGTTCGGGGAGCCGATGAGGACGGGCGTGGGCATGCTCCGGCCGCGCCCCTTGGCCTCCAGCAGATCGGTGACGGCCTCGGAGCTGAACGCGTCGGCGCCGACCCCGTACACGGTGTCGGTCGGCAGCACCACGAGCTCGCCTCGGCGGACGGCCGACGCGGCCTCACGCAGACCGGTCGAGCGGTCGGTCGCGTCGTTGGTGTCGTATCGCCGTGCCATCAGCAAGCCTCCTCGAACACGCGGGCCCCTTTGGCCGCGCATTTAACGTTTTCCACGTCGTCCACGCAAGAAGTCGCCGCGGTCATGGCATCGCCCTGCGGGCGGTCGCGAACCGCGGCCGGTTGTTGAGGTCGGGGTGGTCGGCGGCATCGGCCCAGCCCCGCTCCTCGGTGAAGATCCACGGCACCTGGCCGCCCTGGGTGTCGGCATGTTCGACGACAACGACGCCGCCCGGGCGCAACAGCCGGTGCGCGGTGCGCTCCAGGCCGCGGATGAGGTCGAGTCCGTCCTCGCCGGAGAACAGGGCGAGTTCGGGGTCGTGGTCCCGGGCCTCGGGCTGGACGTACTCCCACTCGGTGAGCGGGATGTACGGCGGGTTGGCGATGACGAGGTCCACCTGGCCGTCGAGGTCGGGGAAGGCGTCCAGCGCGTTGCCCTGGCGCAGGTCGACCCTGGACCCCTCGACGTTCTTACGGGTCCACTTGAGGGCGTCCTCGGACAGCTCCACGGCGTGTACGCGGGAGCGCGGCACCTCCTGCGCGAGGGCGAGCGCGATGGCCCCGGACCCCGTGCACAGGTCGACGATCAGCGGTTCCACGACATCCATGGCGCGTACGGCGTCTATGGCCCAGCCGACGACGGACTCGGTCTCCGGGCGGGGCACGAACACCCCTGGCCCGACCTGGAGTTCCAGGTACCGGAAGTAGGCCCGCCCGGTGATGTGCTGGAGCGGTTCGCGGGCCTCCCGGCGCGCGATGACCTCCCAGTAACGGGCGTCGAAGTCCGAGTCCTTGACGGTGTGCAGCTCGCCCCGTTTCACGGCGTGCACGAAGGCGGCGAGTTCCTCGGCGTCGTTGCGCGGCGAGGGCACTCCGGCGTCGGCCAGCCGCTGCGTGGCCTGGGCCACTTCCGCGAGCAGCACGCCGCGGGGGTTTGGGGGTCGCCCCCCAAGATGTTGCTGCACGCTGGTCCTCCGGGCTGAGCTGTTGTCCGTCGTACGGATATGTACTTGTGGGTACTTTTTCGTGCCTTACGTGCCTTACATGCCTTGCGGGCCTTACGCGGCGGCGAGCTTCGCGGCCGAGTCCGCGTCGACGCACGCCTGGATCACGGCGTCGAGATCACCGTCGAGCACCTGGTCCAAGTTGTACGCCTTGAAGCCGACGCGGTGGTCCGAGATGCGGTTCTCCGGGAAGTTGTACGTACGGATCTTCTCGGAGCGGTCGACGGTACGGACCTGGCTGCGGCGGGCGTCCGCTGCATTCCGTTCCGCTTCCTCCACCGCCGCGGCAAGGAGCCTGGAGCGCAGGATACGCATCGCCTGCTCCTTGTTCTGCAGCTGGCTCTTCTCGTTCTGGCAGGAGGCGACGACTCCGGTGGGAATGTGCGTGATGCGTACGGCGGAGTCGGTGGTGTTGACGGACTGGCCGCCGGGCCCGGAGGACCGGTAGACGTCGATCCGCAGGTCGTTCGCGTGGATCTCGACGTCGACCTCCTCGGCCTCGGGCGTGACCAGCACACCGGCCGCCGAGGTGTGGATACGGCCCTGCGACTCGGTGGACGGCACCCGCTGCACGCGGTGCACCCCGCCCTCGTACTTCATCCGGGCCCACACACCCTGGCCGGGCTCGGTGGCACCCTGGCCGCCCTTGGTCTTCACGGCGACCTGGACGTCCTTGTAGCCGCCCAGCTCGGACTCGGTGGCGTCGATGATCTCGGTCTTCCAGCCGACGCGCTCCGCGTACCGCAGGTACATGCGCAGCAGGTCGCCGGCGAACAGGGCCGACTCGTCGCCGCCCGCGCCCGCCTTGACCTCCAGGATGACGTCCTTGTCGTCGTTGGGGTCACGCGGGACAAGCAGCAGCCGGAGCTTCTCGGTGAGCTCCTCGCGCTGCTTCTCCAGCTCCTTGACCTCGGCGGCGAAGTCGGGGTCGTCGGCGACGAACTCCTTCGCCGTCTCGATGTCGTCCCCGGTCTGCTTCCAGGAGCGGTACGTCGCGACGATCGGGGTCAGCTCGGCGTAGCGCTTGTTGAGCTTGCGCGCGTTGGCCTGGTCGGCGTGGACCGACGGGTCAGCGAGCTTCGTCTCCAGATCGGCGTGCTCGCCGATGAGTTCCTCGACCGCCTCGAACATCTCCGGCTCCAATGGGCTGTCCCGGCACCGATACGGAGCTCAGGGACGTAGGTACGACGAATAGGGGCTGCACCGCAAAGCGCCGGTCCCGGCACCCCCTGCGCGGGGGCACCGAAGACCGGCGCTGTGAGGTCGCTACTTCTTGGCGGCGGCAGCCTTGCCGAAGCGGGCCTCGAAGCGGGCCACACGGCCACCGGTGTCGAGGATCTTCTGCTTGCCCGTGTAGAACGGGTGGCACTCGGAGCAGACCTCGGCGCGGACGGTGCCGCTGGAGATCGTGCTGCGGGTGGTGAACGACGCGCCACAGGTACAGCTGACCTGGGTCTCGACGTACTCGGGGTGAATGTCGCGCTTCAAGGTGTCTCCTAGTTTCGGGAGGGCGCCGGGTCGCCGCCGCGGGATGCGGGAGCGTGAACCGGGGCCGACGTACCAGTCTGCCAGGACTGGCCGCATCCCCCAAAACCGGGGGACGCGGTGATCTATTCCCCGGCCGTCAGCCGCCGCTGACGACACCCTTCGCGTCACCGGTGGCGTTGCCCTTGGTGGCCGCCCTCGGGATCGCCCGGTCGTTCTTCAGCGCGTCCCAGACCAGCTCGGCCTTGGTCTTGTCGACGAGGACGCGGTTGCCGTCGGCCGGGTCGTACTGGACCGGCATCGTCACCATGTTCATCTTCGACGAGCTGATGCCCTTGAGCCCGCCGGCGAAGGACGCCAGGTCCCTCAGCGAGTCGAGGTCGGAGTCGGTGGTGACGGCGTTCGTCGCGGTGTCGGCGAGGTCGTACAGCTTCTTGGGGCTGGTCAGTACGCCGATCTCCTTGACCTGGTTGACCAGGGCCTTGATGAACGCCTGCTGGAGCTGGATGCGGCCGAGGTCGGAACCGTCTCCGACGCCGTGCCGGGTGCGGACGAGGCCGAGCGCCTGCTTGCCGGTGAGCCGGTGCTCGCCGGCCTTGAGGTCCAGGTGGCTGTCGGGGTCCTTGATGTCCTTGGTCGTGGTGACCTCGACGCCGCCGAGTTCGTCGATGAGCTTCTGGAAGCCGCTGAAGTCGACCTCGACGTAGTGGTCCATGCGGATGCCGGTCATCGACTCGACGGTCTTGACCGCGCAGGCGGCGCCGCCTGTCGTGTACGCCGAGTTGAACATCGCCCCGTCGTCGGCCTCGTGCGTGTCGCCCTCGGCGTCGGTGCACTCGGGGCGGTCCACGAGGGTGTCGCGGGGTATGGAGACCACGCTGGCCTTCTTGTGGCCCTCGTAGACGTGCACGACCATCGCGGTGTCCGAGCGGGCGCTGCCGTCGTCGGTGCCGCCGCCGAGCTTCTTGTTGCTGCCGGAGCGGGTGTCGGAGCCGAGGACGAGGATGTCCTGCGAGCCGTTGTCGACGTCCAGGGGCCGGTCGGTGCCGAGTGCCTGGTTGATGTCGACGCTCTTGATGTTGCCGTTGAGCGTGAAGTACATGTACCCGAGGCCGGTGCCGCCCAGGACGACGACACCCGCGGCCGCCCAGGCCGTGACGACGAGCGCCTTGTGGCGCTTGCTCCGCGGCTTGCGGCGTTGGCCCTTGGCGCGGTGGCGCGGGCCGCTGGTACCGGAGTGCTCCGGGGTGCCGGGTTCCGGCGTGCTCTCGGCAGACATGAGCTCCTCAGTCCTCGTGCGGTCGGTTACCCCCTGCTGTCGGGGTCAGGCATGGTCGTCTGCCGTGACGTCTCTGTCAGGACCCGTCTGTTCAGACGTTGAAACCGAAAAAAGGGTTGCACAGCGCTCTGTGTCCGCACTGTGCCCCGGTGGACACGCTGAGTGAGAGCCGAGACCGGCAGGTGGCCGCTCACCTGCGTCTTCGACCGCTGAAGTGATCCCTCCGGGAACCCGTGGCGATCTTCACAGCTGTGGTGAAGGTCTCTCCACCGACGCTTTTCAGCCAGCCTTCGACCCGGCAACGCGAAGAGCCGCCCCCGTGTGAACGGGGACGGCCCTCAGCGGTACCAACTGGCCTGATGACGTCAGTCGTTGCCGTTGCCCGGCGACGGTGTCGTCTTCTGGATCTGCAGCAGGAACTCGGCGTTCGACTTCGTCTGCTTCATCTTGTCGAGCAGCAGCTCGATCGCCTGCTGCTGGTCGAGCGCGTGCAGCACGCGACGCAGCTTCCAGGTGATGGCGAGCTCGTCGCTGCCCAGCAGGATCTCTTCCTTACGGGTGCTGGACGAGTCCACGTCCACCGCCGGGAAGATCCGCTTGTCGGAGAGCTTGCGGTCCAGCTTGAGTTCGAGGTTGCCGGTGCCCTTGAACTCCTCGAAGATCACCTCGTCCATGCGCGAGCCGGTGTCGACCAGCGCGGTGGCCATGATGGTCAGCGAGCCGCCGTCCTCGATGTTGCGCGCGGCACCGAAGAAGCGCTTCGGCGGGTACAGCGCGGTCGAGTCGACACCACCGGACAGGATGCGGCCGGAGGCCGGAGCGGCCAGGTTGTACGCACGGCCCAGACGCGTGATCGAGTCGAGCAGTACGACGACGTCGTGGCCCAGCTCCACCAGGCGCTTGGCACGCTCGATGGCGAGCTCCGCGACCGTGGTGTGGTCCTCGGCCGGACGGTCGAAGGTCGAGGAGATGACCTCGCCCTTCACCGACCGCTGCATGTCGGTGACCTCTTCCGGACGCTCGTCGACCAGGACGACCATCAGGTGGCACTCGGGGTTGTTGTGCGTGATCGCGTTGGCGATCGCCTGCATGATCATGGTCTTGCCGGTCTTCGGCGGGGCCACGATCAGACCGCGCTGGCCCTTACCGATCGGCGCGACGAGGTCGATGATGCGGGTGGTGAGGATGCCCGGGTCGGTCTCCAGACGGAGGCGGTCCTGCGGGTAGAGCGGCGTCAGCTTGTTGAACTCCGGTCGCCCGCGCCCTGATTCGGGCGCCATGCCGTTGACGGAGTCCAGGCGGACCAGCGCGTTGAACTTCTCGCGGCGCTCGCCTTCCTTGGGCTGCCGGACGGCGCCGGTGACGTGGTCACCCTTGCGCAGACCGTTCTTGCGGACCTGGGCGAGCGAGACGTACACGTCGTTCGGACCGGGCAGGTAGCCCGACGTACGAATGAACGCGTAGTTGTCGAGGATGTCCAGGATGCCCGCGACGGGGATCAGGACGTCGTCGTCGGCGACCTGCGGCTCGTTGGGGCCGAACTCGTCGCGGCCTCGGCGGCCTCGGCGGTCCCGGTAACGGCCACGGCGTCCACGGCGTCCGCCGTCGAAGTCGTCGTCGTCCTGCGGCCCGGTGTCACGCTGACGGTCCTGCCGGTCCTGGCGGCCGCCGCCCTGCTGCTGGCGGTCCGGCCGGTCCTGACGGTCCTGGCGGTCCGGCCGGTCCTGGCGCGGCTGGCGCTCCTGGTTGCCGGCGCTCTGGCCGCCCTGGCCGCCGCCCTGCTGCTCGTCGCTCTTGCCACGGCGGTCGCGGTCCCGGCCACTGCGGTCGCCGCGGTCCCGGTCACGACGGTCGCGGCGGCCCTGACGGCCGTCGGCCCCACCGTCACCGGCGTCGCCCTTGGCCTCGCCGGAGGCCACGGAGACCTCGGCCTTCGGCTCGGTCTTCGCCTCGGCAGCGATGCTGGTCCCCGAATCGGGGCTGCCGGCCTCGGCCGTGGCGCGACGCCGACGGCGCTCGGCCGGGGCGTCGTCGCTGGCGGGCTGACCAGGAATCTCGATCTGCTGCTGGGCCACGGCCTTCTCGGCCTTCTCGCCCTGGTCCGCCTTCTTGTCGGCGGACTTGGCGGCGGGCGGCGCAGCCTCCTCGCCGGCGCCCGTACGGGCCTTCGAGGTGGCCCGGCGCTTGGGCTTGGTCTCGGCGGCATCCGCGGCGGGAGCAGCGGACTTGGCCGAAGCACCCCCGCCCGTCTGCGCCTCCTTGATGACCTCGATCAGCTGGCTCTTGCGCATCCGCGCGGTGCCCCTGATGCCAAGGCCGGATGCGACCTGCTGCAGCTCGGCCAGCACCATGCCCTCAAGGCCGGTACCGCGGCGCCGACGGGAGCCGGCACCGGTGGCAGGCGCGGAGGCGTCCGTGGCGGGCGCGGCAACGGTCTCCTCGACACGTGCGCCCATCAGATCGGTGGTGTCGCTCACGAAGGGTCCTTCCCTGGAGCGGACGTCGGCCTGTCTGGCTCGGCGACCGGTTGTGCTGTCCGACAGTGGTCCTTGCTTGTGTGGACCGTGCCGGGGCGGTGGTCCGCCAAAAGGCGGAGGGAATTTCTGGGATGGCGTTTCCCGGAGCCGCGGCACTGAGGTGCGGTGTCGATCGGCTCGGTCACGCCGGTTCCGGAGCGTGCTCAGCACCGCTCAGCGCGTAGCACCCAAATGCGTGGCACAGAGCAGTTTGGGAGGCTCCCGGAAGAAGTGTTGTCCCGGACGGGGACACGAAGCACCTCGCCATGGTGGGGTCGGGTGCAGACTTGAGATTAACACTACCGGATCCAACAAACATTCCCCCTCTCCAAATCCGGCAACCGTACGTAGTCAGTAGTCAATGGACGCTGACCGGAGCGAGCGGCAGCACGCTCGCTCCCGTGGCGTCGAGGCCCAGCCGGTTGGCGGCCCAGCCCTCGCCCGCCAGTCGTGCGACCTTGTCGGCCACGGTGTCCTCGGCGAGCGCGAGCACCGTGGGCCCCGCGCCGGAGATCACCGCCGGGATTCCGTCGGCCCGCAGCCGCTCCACCAGCGCCGTGCTCTCCGGCATGGCGGGGGCGCGGTACTCCTGGTGCAGCCGGTCCTCGGTGGCGGGCAGCAGCAGCTCGGGGCGCCTGGTCAGCGCCTCGACGAGCAGTGCGGCGCGGCCCGCGTTGGCGGCGGCGTCGACGTGCGGAACGGTGCGCGGCAGCAGTCCGCGGGCGGTCTCGGTCAGTACCGGCCTGGCCGGTACGAAAACCACCGGAACGATGGAACCGGCGGGCTCCATCCTGATCGCGCGCGCCGAACCGCCCTCCAGCCAGGACAGTGTGAAACCGCCCAGCAGACACGCCGCGACGTTGTCGGGGTGGCCCTCGATCTCGGTGGCGAGCTCCAGCAGCGCCTCGTCGTCGAGCCTGCTGTCGCCGCCTATGGTCACAGCGCGTGCGGCCACGATGCCGGCGCAGATCGCGGCGGACGAGGAGCCGAGACCGCGGCCGTGCGGGATGCGGTTGGCGCAGACGATCTCCAGACCGCGCGGCTGACCGCCCAGCAGATCGAAGGCGGTGCGCAGGGAACGTACGAGGAGGTGGCTCTCGTCGCGCGGGAGCGTCTCGCTGCCCTCACCCGCGATGTCGATGTTCAGTCCGGAGTCGGCCACCCGGACGACCACGTCGTCGTACAGCCCCAGTGACAGACCGAAGGCGTCGAAGCCCGGGCCGAGGTTGGCACTGGTGGCGGGGACGCGCACCCGGACGGCGGCGGCGCGGAACGCTGGACCGGCCATCGCTCGATGACTCTCCTTGAGCTTGAGCTGCGAGATTTTCGAAATCCTGCGAGACATACGGAAAATGCGGAAGACCCGGAGGCCGCAACGGCGGCGCGGCACCGCGGCATATGCGGCGGGCGGGTTCGGTACAGCCTATCGAAGGAAGGTTCTGTGGCGACATAGGGCGCACAGGAGGCGCACGATGCGTGTCGTAAGCCCCTTGTGCACCCCCCTTTTTTTGGAGCTCGGTTCGCCTCCGGGGCGCAGAAGCCGGTGTCGAGAGGCCGATCGTGCTCGACCCTCCTTCGTCGGGCCTCCGCGCGTTCGGCCTCTCGACACCGGCGCGCCCCTTCGGCTCACTCGCTGGCGGCCGACAAGGGAGCCGATAAGGGGCAGGAACCCGCGTTACACCAGGCCAAGCCGTTCTGCGGCGGTGGCCGCGTCGACCGGGACCGTGACGGGTTGCGGGGCGCCCGCGACGGCCCAGTCGGGGTCCTTGAGGCCGTTTCCGGTCACCGTGCAGACGATGCGCTGCCCCGGGTCGACCTTGCCCTGCTCGGCGGCCTTCAGCAGGCCGGCGACGGACGCGGCGGACGCGGGCTCCACGAAGACGCCCTCCTGCGCGGCCAACAGCCGGTAGGCGCGCAGGATTTCACGGTCCGTCACCTCGTCGATGAAGCCGCCCGACTCGTCCCGCGCGGCCAGCGCGTACTTCCACGAGGCCGGGTTGCCGATCCGGATCGCGGTGGCGATCGTCGAGGGGTCCTTGACGACCTCGCCGCGCACGATGGGAGCGGAACCGGAGGCCTGGAATCCCCACATGCGCGGGGTCCCCTTGGCGATCTTGTCGACGGCGTACTCGGTGTAGCCCTTCCAGTACGCGGTGATGTTGCCCGCGTTGCCCACCGGCAGGACGTGGATGTCGGGAGCGTCGCCGAGCATGTCCACGATCTCGAAGGCGGCGGTCTTCTGGCCCTCGATACGCACCGGGTTCACCGAATTGACCAGCGCCACCGGGTAGTTGTCGGACAGCGCGCGCGCCAGCGTCAGACAGTCGTCGAAGTTTCCGTCGACCTGGAGGATCTTCGCGCCGTGCACGAGGGCCTGGCCCATCTTGCCGATCGCGATCTTGCCCTGCGGGACGAGAACGGCGCACACCATTCCGGCCCGTACGGCATAAGCGGCGGCGGAGGCCGACGTGTTGCCGGTGGACGCGCAGATGACGGCCTTCGCGCCCTCCTCCTTGGCCCGCGTGATGGCCATGGTCATACCGCGGTCCTTGAAGGACCCGGTCGGGTTGGCGCCCTCGACCTTGAGGTGGACCTCGCAGCCCGTGCGCTCGGAGAGCACCTGCGCCGGCACGAGCGGCGTACCGCCCTCGCGGAGCGACACGACCGTCGTGGTGTCGGACACCGGCAGCCGGTCCCGGTACTCCTCGATGATTCCGCGCCATTGGTGGGTCATTGCTGGCTACTCTCCTTCAACCCGCATGATGCTGGCGACACCCCGCACGGTGTCGAGGTTGCGCAACGCCTCGACGGTCCCGTTCAGGGACGCGTCGGACGCGCGGTGGGTGACGACGACGAGAGAGGCCTCGCCGTCCTTACCCTGCTGGCGAACCGTATCGATCGAAACACCGTGCTCGGCGAACACGGTCGCAACCTGGGCGAGAACGCCCGGTTTGTCCGCCACGTCGAGACTGATGTGATAGCGGGTCACCACCTCGCCCATGGGCGAGACGGGCAGCTGGGTGTACGCGGAGTCGCCGGGTCCGGTCGCGCCGCTGAGCTTGTTGCGGCAGACGGCGACGAGGTCGCCGAGGACCGCGGACGCGGTCGGGGCGCCGCCCGCGCCGGGCCCGTAGAACATCAGCTGGCCCGCGGCGTCCGACTCCACGAAGACGGCGTTGTACGCGCCGCGCACGGAGGCGAGCGGATGGCTGAGCGGAATCATGGCGGGGTGCACGCGCGCGGTGACGGACCCGCCGTCCGCGGCCCGCTCACAGATGGCGAGCAGCTTGATGGTGCAGCCCATCCGCCGCGCCGAGGCGAAGTCGGCGGCGGTGACCTCGGTCATGCCCTCGCGGTACACGTCGTCGAGACGTACGCGCGTGTGGAAGGCGATGCCGGCGAGGATCGCGGCCTTGGCGGCGGCGTCGAACCCCTCGACGTCGGCGGTCGGGTCGGCTTCGGCGTACCCGAGGGCGGTGGCCTCGTCGAGCGCCTCCTGGTAACCGGCGCCCGTGCTGTCCATCTTGTCGAGGATGAAGTTGGTGGTGCCGTTGACGATTCCCAGCACCCGGTTGACCTTGTCGCCGGCGAGGGACTCGCGCAACGGGCGGATCAGCGGGATGGCACCGGCGACGGCGGCCTCGTAGTAGAGGTCCCTGCCCTGCTCCTCGGCGAGGGCGTGCAGCGCGGCGCCGTCCTGGGCGAGGAGCGCCTTGTTGGCGGAGACGACGGAGGCGCCGTGCTCGAAGGCGGTGGTGATGAGCGTACGAGCGGGCTCGATACCGCCGATGACCTCGACGACGACGTCGATGTCCCCGCGTTTGACGAGCGCGGTGGCGTCGGTGGTGACGAGGGCCGGATCGATGCCCTCACGGACCTTGGAGGGCCGCCGTACGGCGACACCCGCCAGCTCCACCGGGGCTCCGATGCGCGCGGCGAGGTCGTCGGCGTGCGTCGTCATGATGCGCGCCACCTCTGAGCCGACAACCCCACAGCCCAGCAGCGCCACCTTCAGCGGACGCGTACGCATCATCCGACCTCGTTTCCTCATACCGTAACGGTGGGACCAGTCTCACTCACCGGACGGGAGTTTCTATCCCTCGTCCGGATCGTGAGATGTCTATTTCATTTGCAGGCGGGCGGAAGACAGGAGATCTTCCGCCCGACCCGGGATGATTGCCCTTGATTCTCTCAACCGACGTCGAGACGCAGGAGGTCCTCCTCCGTCTCCCGGCGGACGATCACCCGCGCCTCGCCGTCGCGGACCGCGACGACCGGCGGGCGCAGGGCGTGGTTGTAGTTGCTGGCCATCGAGCGGCAGTACGCGCCGGTGGCCGGCACAGCGATGAGGTCGCCGGGCGCCAGGTCGGCGGGCAAGAAGGCGTCCTTGACGACGATGTCCCCGCTCTCGCAGTGCTTGCCGACCACGCGTACGAGCATCGGCTCGGCGTCGCTCGTACGGGAGACGAGGGCGACGCTGTACTCGGCGTCGTACAGCGCGGTACGGATGTTGTCGGACATGCCGCCGTCGACGGAGACGTACGTACGCAGTCCGTCGAGGGGCTTGATGGTGCCGACCTCGTAGAGGGTGAAGGCGGTCGGGCCGACGATGGCGCGGCCGGGCTCGACGGAGATGCGGGGCGTACGGAGCTTGGCGGCCTCGCACTCCCTCGTCACGATCTCGCCGAGCGCCTTGGCGATCTCGTGGGGCTCGCGCGGGTCGTCCTCACTCGTGTACGCGATGCCGAGGCCGCCGCCGAGGTCGATCTCGGGCAGCTCGATACCGTGCTCGTCCCGGATCTGGGCGAGCAGGGAGACGACCCGGCGGGCGGCGACCTCGAAGCCGGCCATGTCGAAGATCTGCGACCCGATGTGGCTGTGGATCCCGATGAGTTCGAGCCCGTCGAGGGTGAGCGCGCGCCGTACGGCTTCGGCGGCCAGCCCGTCGGCCAGCGCGATCCCGAACTTCTGGTCCTCGTGGGCCGTGGCGATGAACTCGTGCGTGTGGGCCTCGACGCCGACGGTCACCCGGATCTGCACGCGCTGCCGCTTGCCCAGGCTCTGCGCGATGTGCGCGACGCGAACGATCTCCTGGAAGGAGTCGAGGACGATCCGCCCGACGCCGGCCTCGATGGCCCGCTGGATCTCTCCCGTCGACTTGTTGTTGCCGTGGTAGGCGATGCGGTCGGCGGGCATGCCGGCGGAGAGCGCGGTGGTGAGTTCGCCGCCGGAGCAGACGTCGAGGTTGAGTCCCTCTTCATGCAGCCAGCGCACGACGGCACGGGAGAGGAAGGCCTTCCCCGCGTAGAACACGTCGGCGTCATGCCCGAAGGCGGTACGCCAGGCGCGGGCGCGGGCCCGGAAGTCGGCCTCGTCGAGGAAGTAGGCGGGGGTGCCGAACTCCTCGGCGAGCGCCGTCACCTCCCGGCCGCCGACGCTGACGACTCCGTCGGCCGTACGGGTGACGGTCTGGGCCCACACCTTCGGGTCGAGGGCGTTGAGGTCGGCGGCCGGGGCGGAGTAGTGGCCCTCGGTCAGGACGTCGGCGTGGCGGGGCCCGGCGGGGTGTGCGGAACGGCTCATGTCTGTGTGGGCTTCCTCAAAGATGGTCAGGGGCACTGATGCCGAGCAGGGACAGGCCGCCGGCCAGCACCGTCCCGGCGGCTTCGGCGAGCGCGAGCCGGGCGCGGTGGGCGGCCGAGGGTTTCTCGTCGCCGAGCGGGAGCACCGTGTGCTGAACGGCGAGCAGCGCGTCGGCGACGACGACGAGATGCCGGGCAAGCCGATCCGGCGCACGGTGCCGGGCTGCGGCGGCGAGCACGTGGGGGTACGCGGCGAGGGCGCCGAGGAGGTCCTCGGCGTGGTGGGTGTCGTGGTGGGTGTTTCGTACGTCGCCAACGGCGCCGGTGAAGCCGAGGGCGGCGGCGTTACGGGTGAGGGCCCGGGTGCGGGCGTGGGCGTACCTGACCCGGAAGAGGGGGTTGCTCTCACGCTGGACGAGATGGTCCGCGGTGATCCGGGACCGATCGTGCCCGGCGGGATGAAGCAGAGCCCAGCGGGCGGCGTCGCGGCCGAGGGGGGTGGGGTCTTGGGTGGGGGGTACGGGCCGGAGGAGTACGGGTTCAGCGAGGTCAACGGGGGCGACGAGGTCTACGGGGTCGATGTCGACGCGAGCCGGGGCGCCGGGACGATCGCCGTGGGCGTCGACGGTCACGCCGAGGGGGGCCGCCCATGCCGGGTCGAGCTCGGCCTCGCAGGACGAGTCGCGGGACGAGTCGCAGGACGTACGGACGAGGGCGCCCTGGGAACGGAGGATCCGCGCGACAACCTGGGCGGTGACGGCGGCGCGGACTTCGCAGGGGTGGTGCAGCTGCACGATGGGCTGCACGGGCTTCCGGGCGTGCTCGGTCTCTGTGGTCGGCCCAGTCTCTGCGGGCGGCTCGGTGTCCGTGAGCGGCTCGTCGATGAACCCGTACCGGTCGCCGCGTCGCAGAATCTCCTGGACCAGCGCCTCTTCTCCCCCGGCGAGGGTGATGTTGAGGAAGCCGGGACCGGTGATCTCGACCCGCGTCACACCCTGGGCGCCGGTGATGTGCGGCCGGAGGATCTCGGCGACCTGCCGGGGTGGACGTCCGGCGGGGCGGGCCAGCTGCAGAGCGACGTTCGTGGCGTAGTCGCCGCATCCCCCGGGCCCGGGGGCCGTGACGACCGCCCGCTCGGGCACCGGCACGGTGAGCTCGCCCGCGTCCACTGCACGCCGGACGGCGCACAGGACGGTACGGGAGAGCTCGACGGGGGTCACGGGACAAGCGTAGGCGAGGAGGGGGGTGGGTAGGCGAATGGGTTTGGGGAGGGTCCGGGATGTGGACGGCTCGGGGGCGGGGGCAGGCTGGTGGAGAGGGCCGGTGGCGGCTGCTGAGGGTCGGTGCCGGCTGGCGAGAGGCGGTGCCGACCGGGGACGCGGTGGGCTTGGCGGACTTGATGAGCTCGGTGAGTTTGGTGGGTTTGGTGGGTTTGGTGAGGCGCGCGTCTACCGCCGTCGAGGAAGCGGCACGTGACGAATGGGCACAGGGACATGCATGGCGAACGGCCGACGCGGCCGCGGACAGCGAGTAGCCCTCCCCGCCCCGCCGGGCCTCAGCGGTTGGGCCTCAGCCGCCGGCCTGCCCGGCGCGCTCGGTCTCCCCGGGTCCGTACACACTCTCGGCACTCTCGGCGCTCCCGAACGAGGTGGTGCCGGAACCAACGGCCGGAGCACTCCGCCGTTCCATCAACTGCCGTACGAGCCGCACGAGTTCGGCGGGTTCGAAGGGCTTGGCCAGAAAGGCGTCGACGCCCACTTCGAGACCGCTCTCGACCTCGTACTGCGTACAGGCGCTCACGATGGCGAGGGGAAGGTTGCGGGTACGCGGATCGTCCCGAAGACGGGCGGCGGTGCGCAGTCCGTCCAGCCTGGGCATCACCACGTCCAGGGTGACCACATCCGGCCGAAACTGATGGACGACATCCAGACACTCGACACCATCGGCCGCGGTCACGACCTCGAGACCCTCCAGCTCGAGATTGACCCTGATCAGTTGCCGGATGACCTTGTTGTCGTCCACAACAAGCACCCGACCCGACGCGCCTGGCACAAGTCGAGAGTAGGTCCGCACCCACGATCGCGTCCGGCTTTTCCCCACTTCCACCCCGCTCGGGCGATCCTTCCCCCACCCGCCCCTCAAGATCCGAACCCCCTCCATCACCGCCTCCCGCACCCCCAGAAACCGTTCATGACGACCCCGAAAGAGCTGGTAGGGTTCTACCCGTCGCCGCAAAAACCGCGCCCGACACGCCCCCGTAGCTCAGGGGATAGAGCAACGGCCTCCGGAGCCGTGTGCGCAGGTTCGAATCCTGCCGGGGGCACTTCGCCTCAACCAGCACGATGATGCGGTTGACCAGCGTAGGTGCCATGCATGAAGAGCGGGAACCAGTCTCACTGGGTCCCGCTCTTTGTCGTTGTTACGCATTGATCGCGATAGACCTGCGCTAGACGACCGCGCTCCGTCCGGCTTGTGACGAGGTGAATCCCCGCGAGAAGATCACGGCGAATCTTTGCTGCGAGGGGGTCCGACGGTGCGGGCAAGGTCAGTGGTGGTTCGGGCCGTCGAAGCCCGGTGGGTGAGAAGCCGACGATGGGCGGCCGTAGCCGTTGCCATAGTTCTCCTGACAGTGGGTGCCCTATTACTAATATTGGGTCCGGTCTCGTGGTTCGTTGCTGGCAAAACGGTGCAGCACCTGTCCGGAACCGATCGGGCTGATGCGATAAACGCGGTCCGGCAAACAGTCCTAGCCGCCGTAGCCGGCGCAACGGTCTTTGCCGGCCTTGCCTACACAGCACGCACATATCTCTTGTCGCGTCGAGGACAAGTTACTGAAAGATATCGGGCGGCAGTCGAGAACCTCGCCTCGGATAAGCTGGAGGTGCGTCTGGGAGCCGTCTACAGCCTCGAACATGTGCTATCCGAGTCTGCGGTGGACCATGAAGCGATCGTCAGAGTGCTGGCAGGGTTCGTAAGGCACAACACCCATAGAGGCACGACAGGCATACCTCCAACTCTTCCTGAGGAACGGAACGCGCTTGAGACCGCCCCCGATCGGAGCAACCCTGAACTGTCCGCAGATATACAAGCTGCGGTTGAGGTTCTGGCTCGCCGCCCAAAGCGGCCTGAAGCCCGACGCCTCGATCTCCGCCATGCCAACCTGGCCAGGCTCAGTCTGCGCCACTTCGAATTCGAATCTGCCCCGCGCCTGGAGTGGATGTTCCTTACCGCAGCAGACCTTCGGAATGCTGATCTACGAGGCGTGGTCATGAAGGGCAGCATTCTCAACACCGCAGATATGTGCTTTGCGTGGCTTGCCGACGCACGATGCGACAGGGCTGGCATGTACAGAGTTGACCTACGTGGCGCCATGCTGAACAAAGCAACATTTGTCGAAACGAGCCTCGACGGGGCCGACCTGCGGGAAACGAGTGGCTTGACAGCTCAGCAGCTTTCCTCAGCATTCATCGATGCGGAGACCCGCCTACCTGACCATTTGGCGCATGATTCCTGGGTGGCCGCCAGGCTAGCTGACTGTGCGGCGTGGGCGGAGGGAAACCATACGAAAACCTGCCCTCCGCCAACGCCACAGCCGTAACTATCAACTTCGGCATCTATTTGACGCCGTCTGCGTCAGATAGACGCTCCGCGCTTTGAACTCGATGATCACTCCTGCCAGGCAAGCTCCGCCTCGATCTTCCTGTTCATCACCTCTTCTTGACCGTAGATACACCCTTCGTAGACACGATGGATCACCTCAGGTGAGTTACCGACCCTCCGCGCCACCTCGGCTACAGGCACTCCAGCGTTCAGCCATGTGGTGATGCAGGTATGCCGCAGGTCGTACGGCCGCCCCTCGAGGATGGACGCCTGAAGGTCCGGCGGAAGTGCATACTCCCGGGCATCCCGCCACACGCGCCAATAGGTACTGCTGCCCACGAGACCGCTCCGCTCGTTCGTGAAGAGTCGCCCATCCTTGGTCGTACCGAACTCTTTGAGGTGGGCGCGGAGCATGGCCACGAGCGGCGGGGGGATCGGGGCTGGTCGGTCTTCCTTGGCCTCTCGATTTCAGGCCGCGCTTGTCGTGGCGTTCTCCGCTGTCTGTCCACTGCCTGCCCGACACGGGGTGTGTGTCACGAAGGGTCAGAATGCCCCACCCCTTCTCCGGCAGGAAGCAATCAGCCTTGCTGAGGCCCACAGCCTCACTCGGGCGGAGTCCGGTGAAGTACATGACCGCATAGAAGCCCACCAGGCGCCGGCCCTTCTTGCGGTCCCATTTCCCAACGTACGAGACCGAGGAGAGGAGTTGAGCAGCCTGCGTCTTGTTCACGAGAACGCGGGGGTCCACACGGTCCGATGAGAAACTCTTCATCTCTTTGATGGCGGTGAGCGGTTTCTCCGTCAGAAGTTGACGCTCGATGGCGTATTCAACAGCCGTGTTGAGCGCGCGCCGACGACGCGACGTCTCCCTCGCCGCAGGTACCGTCCAGCTTGAAGGAGATCCGATACTGAACATCACGAAGAGTCTTCGGGTCTTCCCGCGAAGAGACGAGAAGTGATTTCTTGGATATCCATCCATAGGCGTCTTAAAGTTCCTCCGGCGGGTCAAGGTCGGCGTTCCTTGGGATGATCGCCCACCGGAAGGCCAGACGCAGCTCTTCCGGCGATGGCATTTTCTGTTCCTGCTCCACCAGAGCCGGCGTCACCGCGGCGAGCCCGCCGGCGATGCCCTCACGGGTCTTGGTCGCGGCGGTTGGCCAACGCATCGCCATGTACCCGCGACAGAACGCGAACCAGGGAAGTTCCTCACTGACTTGCTCCGCAGCGGCCTCGGCGCGTACCTCGGATTCAGGCAGTCCGTCAGTGATGCGGAATGCCTCGCCACGGCGCATTGCCTGCCACAGTTCGGATCTGCGACTCTCCGCGAGAGCCACCGCGGCGAAGGTAACGCTACCGACCTTCCCTCCGACTTTCCAACGGAGCTGGTAGGGACGGGTCTTGCTCTGCGCCTTGGCTATTTTCCACAGACGCACATCGCGCGAAAACCCCTCCGGGGCCGAGCCGTTGTTCTGCTCGATCCCGTCGTCGGTTTGCTACGTCACGTGCTCCCCTCCAGCGTCTGGAGCCATCGACTCACGAACGCGTCCACAGCCATGTCCCCTCCGTTTCTGTGGGGACATCGTGGAAGCGGGTGCGCCGGTGACCGCTACGACGCGATCCGGTCCGGGGCACGCCAGGAACCGGCCGTGCGCGGGGCCGGGGGGTGGTTCCAGCGGGCGAGGGGGATCACGGGGGCCGGGGTGGAGTTCTCCTCGGCGCGGCGGACGAAGGTGGAGAGCACGACGGTCACGGCCGCCAGTTCCTCCGGGGTCGGGGAGCCGGCGACGATCTTCCACAGGGTCTCTTCGACGGACATCGGATTCTCCGATCGGGAAAGGGACGGGAATGTGCGTGGGCGGCCGGTCCCGGGGGAAGTGGACCGGCCGCCCGGCTCGGTGAACGCCGGGAGCGGAAAGCCTCCGGCGTATGTGGTGCTGCGGGGGTCGGGAGGGGAACGGGTCGCTGTGGCGGGCGGTAGGCGGAGGTCGGGGGCAACGGGTTCTTGTGGCCGGGGGGGGTGGCAACGGGTTCCTGGGCGCCGGGGAGGGCCGGGAGGCTCAGAAGCCACTGGCGCCTGTGGCGTCACGTTGTTCCGCGGCCCACGGACCTGGCGGCCTGGCGGCCCACGGACCTGGCGGGCCGCAGCGCTCAGTGCGCCACCGCCACCGCCACCGGCACCGGCACCGGCGATGCCGGCACCGGTCCATGGGTCCACCGGTCCCACCGGGCCTGCTTGCCTACAGGCCCACCCGGCCCTATCGGCCCAGCGGGCCCGGCCCTATCGGCCCACCCGGCCCAGCGGGCCCGGCCCTATCGGCCCACCCGGCCCAGCGGGCCCGGTCCTAGCGGCCCGCCTGGGCCAGCGGCCCACCGGGTCCACCGGGCCCCAGGTCCGCCCGTCCCGCGCCCCCACCACCCCCGCAGCGCTCAGTGCGCCACCGGCACCTGCGATGCCGCACCAGCATCCTGGGCCGTCGGCGTCGTACCGGACCCGGCTGCCGCAGCGTCCCTCGCATCCGCATCCGCATCCGCCCCCACAGGCCGCAGACCGCCCGGGATCATCATCGACGCGACGGCCGCCGCGAGGACCACGATCGCGCCGACCCAGACCGCCGGGACCAGGCCGTCGACGAAATGCTGCGGGGTCTCGTAGCCGCCCTGAGCTGCGAAGACCGCGGCGAGGACGGCCACGCCGAGGACGCCGCCGAGTTCGCGGCCCGCGTTGTTGACGCCGGAGGCGATGCCCTCCTGGTCACGGCGGACGGAGGAGAACACCATGTTGACGACCGGCGCGTAGAACAGGGACATGCCGACGCCGAGGATGGCGAAGGGGGGTACGAGTGCTCCGTAGCCGACCGTCGGAGTGGCCACCAGGGCGAACCAGCCGAGGCCGATGGCCTGGAGGACGAAGCCGATCGTGAGGATCGTCCGGCCGCCGAGGCGGTCCGAGAGGATGCCCGCGACCGGGGCGACGAGCATCGGCATCGCGGTCCACGGCAGTGTCCGCAGGCCCGCCTCCAGCGGCGAGTAGCCCTGGGCGGTCTGGAGGAACTGCGCGACCAGGAAGATCGCGCCGAACATGCCGAAGTACATCAGCAGCGAGGCCAGGTTGGTCATCGAGAAGGCCCGGCCGCGGAACAGGCCCAGCGGCAGCATCGGGTGCTTGATCCGGTTCTCCCAGGCCAGGAAGGAGAGGATCAGCGCGCCGCCGACGACGAAGCCGGCCAGCACCTCACCGGAGGTCCAGCCGATCGCGCCGCCGCGGACCAGACCGAGGACCACACCGAACAGACCGAGGCTGAGCAATGCGGTGCCGACCAGGTCGAGCTTGGAGTCGGCGCCCCGGCTCTCGGCGAGCCAGATCTTGGACAGGGGAATGAGTACGACGCCCAGCGGCACGTTGATCCAGAAGATCCACTGCCAGGACGCGCCCTCGACGATCGCGCCGCCGACCACCGGGCCGAGCGCGATGGCAAGACCGGCGACCGCGCCCCAGGCACCCAGTGCCGCACCGCGCTTGGCGGGCGGTACGGCCGCGGAGAGCAGCGTCAGCGTCAGCGGGACCACGATCGCGCCGCCGATGCCCTGGATCGCGCGGGCCAGGATCAGCTGGTCGGCGGTCTCCGACATGGCCGCCCCGGCCGAAGCGAGGGTGAAGATCGACATGCCGACCATGAACAGTCGGCGGCGGCCGAAGCGGTCGCCCAGTGCGGAGCCCGTCATCAGGAAGACGGCGAACGTGAGTGTGAACGCGTTGACCGTCCACTCCAGTTCGTCGAGCCCGGCGTTCAGGTCGTCACGGATCGCGGGCAGCGCGGTCGTGACCACGAGGTTGTCGAGGGAGGTGATGAACATCGCCACGGCGGCGATGACGAATGTCCGAACGGGATGGCCCTGTGTCTGGGCACTCATGGTCGTCCTCTCACATGTCGCGCAGGAGATCCCTGGCTTGCCGGAGAATGCGGTTGCGGGTGGGGCCGATGGAGCCGCGCGGCATGGCGAGCGCCGCGCTGATCGCGTCGTAGCTCATGGGGGGATCGCGGAGCAGCAACCCCAGCAGAGCCTGATGCTGTGCCGGCAGATGCCGGATGGCCGTCCGGGCGAGGTCGCCCTCCGCCCTGCTGAGGACGGTCTCTTCCGGGGTGGCCTGGTGCCCGGTCTCGTGGGTGAATTCCGAAAGGTCGTCGACGAGGTGGTACTTGACGCCGTTGCCCGACACCTTGAGCGCCTCACGGCGGGCCGTGGTGACGATCCAGGCGCCGAGCCTGGCCGGGTCGTCGATCGCGCCGATGTTCTCGATGACGCGCAGCCAGGTGAGCTGGCAGACGTCCTCGCAGTCGGCGGGCCGTAGCCCGTGCGAGCGGGCGACCGTCCAGACGACGGCGCGGTACCTCTGGATGAGGCGTCCCCACGCCGCCTGGTCCCCGGCGCGGCAGGCCGCCACCAGCTCGGCGGGCGACCCGGACACTGCGGTCCCCGGGACCTCGCCTGCGGCCCCCCGGACCCCGGTCGTACCGGCCACGTCGAACCTCCTTCGGTCCTCCCTTGCAGGCCCCTGCCTGAGGACCTGTCGAACTCCCTTGTCCCATGGCCGAGTCGCAGGCCACTGGACCAGTGGTCGCCCGGAGCTGCACCCGGGGTAGCGCTGGGGCGGGCGGGAGTGAAACGGCGCGTGTGGCCGGTATCCGTACGCCGTTTCGCGGCCTCTGTCGGGTGACGGTCGCTCGCCCGTCCGGCTCGCCGGAGGGGATGCGCGACGTACCGAGAGGGGAATCACTAATGATCACGGATGAGTACGCCCGGACCCTGGCGTCCGTCAACGACCGGATCCGGGACCTCAAGGACAGCGGCAACTACACCTTCGAAATGCCTTTCACCGCCGCTCCCGGCGGCCGGTCGGAGATAGACCACCGCGAGGTCATCATGCTGACCAGCGGCAACTACCTCGGTCTGGCCGGACACCCGGAGATCAACAAGGCGGTCAAGGACGCGCTGGACACCTACGGTTCGGGTGCCTGCGGGGCCCGCCTCAACAACGGCACCACCGTGCTCCACCTGGAGCTGGAGGAGAAGCTCGCCGAGTGGATGGGCACCGAGGCGGCCATCACCTACAGCTCGGGGTACATGGCCAACCTCGGCACGATCTCGGCGCTGTGCGACAGCGACACGATCGTCATCACCGACCAGATCAACCACATGAGCATCCTCGACGGCTGCCGGCTGGCCGAGGGCAGCGTCAAGATCTTCGCGCACAACTCCATGGAGAAGCTGGAGTACGTACTCAAGCGCAACGCGGATGCCAAGAAGAAGTTCGTCGTCGTCGACGGCGTGTACTCGATGGACGGCGAGATCGCGCCGCTGACCGACATCCACCGGCTCACCGAGCAGTACGGCGCCATGCTCATGGTCGACGAGGCCCACGGCACCGGATTCCTCGGCGAGACCGGCCGCGGCGCCGGAGAGCACTTCGGCATCGTCCCCGACATCACCATGGGCACCTTCAGCAAGACCCTCGGCGGCGTCGGCGGCTTCGTCACCGCCAGCCACGACATCGTCGAGTTCCTGCGCCACTCGGCGCACGCCTACATGTTCAACGCGAGCCTGCCCGCGCCGACCGTGGCCGGCGTGATCAAGGCCCTGGAGCTGATGCGCCGCGAGCCCTGGCGCACCGAGAAGCTCTGGGAGAACACCATGCGCTTCCGCTCCGGACTCATCCGCGCCGGCTTCGAGGTGCTGGGGAGTGTCACGCCCGTCATCCCGATCCTCATCGGCGACGACGAGACCGCGCTGCGCATGTCCAGGGAACTGGTGGACGACGGCCTCTACATCTCCGGCGCGATCTTCCCGGCCGTGCCCAAAGGACGGGCCCGCTTCCGGGCGACCGTCACCGCCGCCATGACCACCGAGGACGTGGACCGCGCCGTCGAACTCCTGGGTGACGCCGCCCGGCGGCACAACGTACTGGCCTGAGTACTGGCCTGAGGGGACATACAGAAGTGACCATCACACAGACCGAAGTCCGCGGCGGGGAGCAGATCACCGCTGCCAGCCGGCGAGCCCTCCAGGCCCAGGGCGTCTATCTGGGCACCACCGGTGTCGACCTGCGCACCGCCTTCCTGTTCCCCGGCCACGGGGCGCAGTACCCGGACATGTTCGCCGACCTCGCCGCCGAGAACCCGGTGGCCGCCGAGACGTTCGAGCGGATCGACGAGACCTACCGCGAGCTGGCCGGGCACACCCTGACCAGCCGTATGTTCAGCTCCGGCGGCAACGACCCGGTCAAGGAGCTCCAGGACCCGGTGGTCATGCAGCCCGCGATCTTCGCCGGCAGCATGGTCGTGCACCGGCTGCTGGAGAGCCAGGGCGTCATCGCCGAGACGCACATCGGGCACAGCCTGGGCGAGATCGGCGCGCTCGTGGCGGCCGGGGCGCTCTCCCTGGAGGACGGCGTCCGCGCGGTGTACGGGCGGGGTGTGGCCGTCAAAGCCATCCCCGCGGCGCGGCGCGGCGGCATGCTGAGCCTGCAGACGGACAGCGACCGCAGCCGCGAACAGCTCTCCCGGCTGCTGCTGTTGCTGCGCGGCGGCGGCAACGGCTATCTCATCCAGAGCCTCGTCAACTCGCCCGACCAGACCGTCCTTTCCGGCGACTCGGACGCGATCGACCGGGCCGCCGAGCTGTGCCGCGCGCGCGGCATCAAGGCCACCCGGCTGCGGGTCTCCCACGGCTTCCACTCCGACCTCCTCGAAGAGGCCGTGCCGCATCTGGAGCGCACGCTCGCCTCGCTCGACTGGCACGCGCCGCGGATCCCCGTGCTCTCCACGGTGATCGGCGACTACTACACCGAGCAGGACGTCCAGGACCTGCCCCTGCTGCTGGCCCGCCAGCTGGTGACGCCGTTCAGCTTCCAGGAGCTGATCGGCCGGATGTACGCGGACGGCGTCAACAGCTTCGTCGAGGTCGGCCCCAAGTCGATCCTCTCCGGCCTCACCGAGCGGATCCTCGCCGACCAGGAGGCGCTGGTCACCCCGACCAACATCCAGTCGCTCGGTGCGGTGGAGAGCATGCGCCGGTTCACGGCCTTCGTCGAGGTCCACGGGCTGCCCCGGAGCGAGCCGCGGCAGCGGACCGCCCCGCAGGAGCCGGCCGCGGAGACCGCCGCTCCGACCACCGCGCAACTCCGCGAGGACCTGCTCAAGGTCGCGGCCCGTTACACCGGTTATCCCGTACGACTCCTCGACCCGAGCCAGCTGATGGGCGCCGGACTCGGGCTGAGCACCAGGGTCCGCGAGGAACTGGCGACCGCGCTCGCCGCGCACCTCGGCCTGACGGACACGACCGTCTCCACCGAGTCGGACGCCCCGCTCGGCCACCTCCTCGACCAGCTCGCCGACGCCTCCCGCGGCGCGGGCGCCGCCCCCGCCGCGACGGTACGGGAGACCGCCGCGGAGCCTGCGCAGGAGACGCCTGTCCAGGAGACGCCTGTCGTGGTGGAGCCCGCCGAGGCCTCGGCCGGGGATCTGGCCGAGGCGGAGCGTGTGGTGTGGGAGGTCGCGGAGGCCAAGACCGGCTACCCGGCCGACCTGTTGGAGGCGGATCTGGATCTGGAGGCGGACCTGGGCATCGACTCGGTGAAGCAGGCCGAGATCCTCGGCGAGGTCCGTGAAGTGCTCGGCCTGCCGGTGGTCGAGGACATCGACTCCGCATCACTCAACACCCTCAACCGGATCGCCGAGTTCGTCGCCGGCCTCCAGGCCGCCACCCACCCCGTACAGCAGGAGACGCCTGTCCAGGAGACGCCTGTCGTGGTGGAGCCCGCCGAGGCCTCGGGCGAGGATCTGGCCGAGGCGGAGCGTGTGGTGTGGGAGGTCGCGGAGGCCAAGACCGGCTACCCGGCCGACCTGTTGGAGGCGGACCTGGATCTGGAGGCGGACCTGGGCATCGACTCGGTGAAGCAGGCCGAGATCCTCGGCGAGGTCCGTGAAGTGCTCGGCCTGCCGGTGGTCGAGGACATCGACTCCGCATCACTCAACACCCTCAACCGGATCGCCGAGTTCGTCGCCGGCCTCCAGGCCGCCACCGGACGCGGCCCGCGCGGCGGCGGCACCTCGGACACGGGCGGCGACGGCTCCGACGACAGTCACATACGCGAGGCGGCGCCCGCCCGGCCGGTGCTGCCGCCTGTCCTGGAGCGCACGATCGACCGCATCGCCGGACGGTACGTCCCTCTCGCGGTCGAGAGTCCGCTCGACCATCCCGGCGCGCGGCCGTTCTCCCTGGACGGCAAGGCGGTCGTGGTGATCACCGGACAGGACACGGCCCTCGCCCGTGAGCTGCTCCCGCGCCTTGCCCGGCGCGGCGCCCGCCCGTACGCCGTAGCACCTCGGAGCGCCGCTCTGGACGACTGGCCGGTCGCCCGCGCCGACTTCACCGACCCCGACTCCCTGGCCCGGGCCCTGGCGACCGCCCGTGCCGACGCCGAGGTCCAGGTCGTCGTCAATCTGCATCCCTACGGCCCCGGCCCCGACCCGGTCGCCGCGACCACCTCCTTCGACCGGCCCGCCGACGACTGGAGCGCCGCGGCCGACCAGCACTTCACCGTCAACCTCCTCGCCGCCAAGGCCTACTTCGCCGACCTCGCCAAGGCGGGCCGGGAGAGCGGCTACTTCGCGGCCACCGCCGTCGGCGGGGTCTTCGGCCTGGAGGCCGACGGTGCGATGGACCCCCTGGGCGGCCTCACCGCGGGCTTCGCCAAAAGCCTCGACCTGGAACTCCCGGAAACCCGCGTCAAGGTCGTCGACTTCACCGAGGGCGATGCGACCGCCGCGGCGGACACTCTCCTCGCGGAGATCACCACCCGGGCGGAACGGACCGTAGAAGTCGGCTACCTGCGCGGACTGCGCAAGATCGTCCAGGTGCTCCCGCACGAGATCGCCTCCCACGAACGGCAGCAGCCGCTGAGCCTCGACCCGGGCAGCGTCGTCGTCTTCTCCGGAGGCTCGCGCGGGATCACGTACGAATGCGCGAAGGAACTGGCCCGCCTGGAGGGCGTACGGGTCGTCATCCTCGGCCGCACCCGCCCGGCGGAGGGCACCGAGGACTGGATGGCGCTGGACGACGACTCCTTCGCCGAACTCGGCCGGAGCTGGTTCCCCCGGGCGAAGAAGGAGAACCCGGCCATCACTCCGGTCGAGGCCAAGAAGCAGTTCGCGGCCCTCGCCAACTCCCGTGAGCTGAGCCGGAACATCGAGGAACTGCGCGCCATCAACCCGCTGTCCGTCTACGAGGTCTGTGACGTCTCGGACGGTGACCAGGTCACCGCGGCCGTCGACGCCGTACGGCAGCGCTACGGCCGGATCGACGGCGTCGTGCACGCCGCCGGCCTGGACTCGGTCGCCGCCGTGCCGAAGAAGTCCCTGGACCACGCCCGGCACGTGGTCCGGGTGAAGGCCGACGGCTCCCACCACCTCTGGCACGCCGTCAAGAACGACCACCTGAAGTTCTTCGGCTTCTTCGGCTCCTTCCTCGGCCGCTTCGGCATGGACGGCCAGGTCGACTACACGGCCGGCGCCGACCTCGTCTCCAAGCTCTCGGCGATGCTCGCCCGCCGGCACCCCGAAACCAAGGTCTTCACCCTGTGCTGGACCGGCTGGGCCGATGTCGGCATGGCCGCCACCGAGGCCGTACGACGCGTCCAGGAGGAGGTGCGCGGACTGCGCTACCTGGGCGTCGAGGAGGGCGTGCAGCACTTCGCCCGGGAGGTCTTCCAGGGCGGGGACGACCCCGAGGTACTGGTCTTCGGAGAGATCGGCAAGAACAGCTACGGCGGCCAGGACGCCTCGATGGACGCCCCCCGCACCGGTGTCGCCGTCCCCGTCGGCCCCGAGGGCAGCGTCCGGGACCGGATCGCGCTGCCCCTGCTCGACACCGTCTCCGAGGTCACCGACACCCGGGTCCGGGCCGCCAAACGGCTCGATCCGCGCACCGACCGCTACCTCGACGACCACCGGGTCAAGGGCGCCGGCACCTTCCCCGGCGTCCTGCACATCGAGGGCCAGGTGCAGGCTGCCGGGCTGCTGGTGCCGGAGCACACCGTCGTCGGCGCGGAGAACATCGAGTTCCTGAAGTTCGTCAAACACCTGCCGGCCTTCCCGCTCGACCTGCGCTTCGAGGCCGAGGCCGGTGATGAGCAGGAAGACGGAACCCGTCGTATCCGCGCCGAGATCCGCTCCGACCTCGTCACCGCCGACGGCCGGGTCCTGGAGGCCGACCGGGTGCACTCGCGCGGCACGTACGTCTTCGCACCGCACCCGGCCACCCCGCCCGCGCCCGACCCGGAACTCGCCGAACTCGTCGACAAGTCGACCGAGCTGAGCCTCGACCGGTTCTACGAGCGGGCCGCCGACCAGATCACCTTCGGCCCCGGTTTCCGCCAGGTACGGCGGGTCGGGTTCGTCGGGGACATCGAGGACGGGCGGATGGTGAGCGAGATCGTGGTCGACGCCGGCCGCGGGCTGCTCTCCACCACCCGGACACCCCGGCTGCGGACCCTGCCCATCGTCATCGACAACGCCTGGCGTTCCACCCTGCTGTGGGCCTACCACCACCTCGGCAGCCATGTCGTGCCGGTGTCCATCGCGGCGATGCGCTTCCATCGCGTACCGCTGTCGGGCGAGACCGTGCACACCGACTCGACCGTCGCGGCGAGGCGGGAAGGAAAGCCCGGAGACCTGCGAATCGACACCCGGATCGTCGACGCCGCCGGCCACCCGCTCTGCGAGATCCAGAACCTCGTCGTGACACAGGTGGGGCGTGATGAGGGCGATACGCGTCTCCTGGACTGAGTCCGCCCTGCCGGGCAGCGGAACCTCGCTGCCCGGGGGCGGCACCGTGACCACCGAATGGCTCCCCATCGCGCAGGTCCGCGGGGACTACGCGGCGGCCCCCTCGGCCTACCCGGCGCACTACCTGGCCCCGGCCGAACTCCCGGTCCTCACTCGCATCGCCGCGCCCAAGCGGCAGGTGGAGTGGCTGGCCGGACGGGTCGCGGCCAAGCGTCTGGTGTGCCTGGTCCTGGAAAGGGCCGGACTGACCGTGCGGCCCGGCGAACTCGCCGTACTCGGCAACAAGCCGGGCAGCCGGGCGGGCAAGCCCGAACTGTCCTGGCGTACAACGGCGTTGGCCGGCTCCGTAGGCCGGCACGCCGCGGACATCTCGCTCGCGCACACCCTCCGGTTCGCGGTGTGCGCCCTGGCCCACAGCGGCCGGGTCGGGGTGGACGTGGAGCCGCTGCGCGGCTTCAGCCCCGCGCTGCGGCGCACGGTCTTCACCGAGCACGAAGTCGCCCTGGCCGGGACCGCGTTCCCGGCCTTCGACACCCGCCACCGCTCCGCCGCGCTGTGGGTGGTCAAGGAAGCACTGCTCAAGGCGTACGGCATCGGTTTCGCGCACGGCTGGGGAACCGCCCGGCTGCGCGCGGCCGACGCCACCGCCGCCGTCTTCGACATCGCCCTCCCCGCGGAGGCCGACCCGGGGCACCGGGTCTCGGTCCGCTACGGCCGGGTCACCGACCACATCTTCGCCATCGCCTCCGTGGCCTCCCGGCCGCAGGACGGCCACCAGCAGAAAGGGCAGCTCCGTGCCTGGGACTGACAACGAGGGTTCCGAGGGGTTCGCAGGGTTCGACCCCATCGCCGTCGTGGGATACGGCTGCGTCTTCCCACCCGACTCGTACGACGCGGACACGTTCTGGCAGAACATCCTCGGCGGCCGGATCGCCATCGGCTCACCGCCGCGGCACCGCTGGAACTGGGAGGACTACCACGAGGAGGACAAGGGCGTCGTCGACAAGACGTACTGCCGCTGGGGCGGTTTCATCGACGACTACGCCGGACCCTCCGGCCTGGAGGAGCTGACCCGGATCGGCCAGGACGCCGTGTCCGAGCTCAACCGCACCCAGCTCATGGTGCTCGACACCGTCCTCCAGACCCTGCGGATGTCCGGCTACAGCCCGAGCCGGCTGAGCACCACCGACACCGCGCTGTTCGTCGGCAACATGCTGGGCGACGAACAGGTCATGGAGTCCTCGCTGACCTTCCGCTCCACCGAGGTACTGCACCACCTGCGCAACAGCGAGGCCTTCCAGGACCTGGACACCGACCGGCGGGCGGCCATCGAGAGCGGCTTCCCGGCCGCGGTCAGAAACCGGCTGTACGACGCCGACTCCGGGCCCGCCGCCCATGTCTTCCAGGTCAGCGTCGCCAAGGCGGTCGCCCGGGTGATCGGGCTGCCCGGCCCGGCGGCGATCGGCGACGCGGCCTGCGCCTCCGGCCTCACCGTGATCGACACCGCCGTCAAGTACCTCCAGGACGGCAGCCACGACATGGTCCTGGCGACCGGTGTGCAGGGCAACATGAACATCACCGGCAACGTCTGCTTCGCGAAGATCGGCGGCCTGTCCGCCACCCGCAGCACCCCGCTCGACGAGAGCGCCAGCGGCCTGATCAACGGCGAGGGCTCCGGCACCGTCCTGCTGAAGCGGCTGAGCGACGCCGTGCGCGACGGCGACACCATCGCCGGAGTGATCCGCGGCGTCGCCACCCGCTGCGACGGCAAGGGCAAGGCCATCTACGCGCCGTCCTCGCGCGGCCAGGTCGCCGCCATGCGCCGCGCCCTCGAACTCGCCGACGCGGCCCCCGGGGAGCTCGACTACATCGAGACCCACGCCACCGCCACCTCCACCGGCGACCTCGTCGAGGTCAGCTCCCTCCAGCAGCTGTACGAGGGGAGCGGGACGGCGCCCGGCTCCATCCGGCTCGGCTCGGTCAAGGCCCAGATCGGGCACACCTTCTCCGCCGCCGGCATGGCCAACCTGCTGAAGATCCTGCTCGCCTTCCAGCACGAGACCGTGCCGCCCACCCACGCCTTCACCCGGGCGCCGAGCGCGATGAAGCTGGACGGTTCGCCCTTCCGGGTGCCCGTCGCGTCCGAGCCGTGGCAGGCGCCGGACGAGTGCCGGCCGCGCCGGGCGCTGACCAACGCCTTCGGGTTCGGCGGCGTCAACACCAGCGTCATCGTCGAGCAGTACGACCCCGTGCACCACGCCGATGCCGCCCTGGAGCAGCAGAGCCACACCGACCGCAGCCGCAGCTCGGCCAACGCCCCGCTCGCGGTGCTCGGCATCGGCTGTGTGGCCCCCTACGCCCGCGACACGGCCGGCCTGGTCGCCGACCGCGCGCCGGGCGCCGGGGTCACCGGCTTCCCCGAGGGCCGCTGGCACCCGGACGCCGCCGAGATCTACGACCCCGAAGGCACCTGGCGCGGCGGGGTCGTCACCGACCTCGACTTCCCCTGGAAGACGTACCGCATCCCGCCGAACGTGCTGGAGGACCTCGACCGGGCGCAGCTGCTGTCGGTGATGGCGGCCGGGCAGGCCCTGGAGGAGTACGGCGCGCCCATGGCCGACCGGGTCGACGCGGGCGTCTTCGTCGGCGCGACCTGCGGCCTCGAATCGGGTCTGACCCGCAACTTCCGCATCCGGCTCGTGGAGTTCGAGCGGGCCCTGGAGGACGTACCGGAATACCAGGCGCTCGACGAGACGACTCGCAGGGCGCTGGTCGAGAGCTACACCCAGGAGGTGCACCGCTACATCCCGCCCACCCGGGAGAACGCGCTGCCCGGCTACATGGACAACATCACCGCGGGTCGTATCCAGAACATCTTCGACCTGCGCGGCCCCGGCGTCGTCATCGACGACGACCTGTGCTCCTTCGGTACGGCCCTCGGGCTCGCCAAGCGCAATCTCGAACAGGGCGAGTGCGACGTCGCCCTGGTCGGCGGCGTGCACGCCAACCTCACCCCCGAGTTCACCCGGCTGTTCGAGCGCCGGCTCAAGGAGGCCGGGCACGACGTCGAGGGACTCACTCCTGCCGAGGGCGCCGCCTTCATGGTCGTCAAGCCGCTCGACAAGGTCACCGAGGACGAGAAGGTCCTCGCCGTGATCGACGGGGTCGGCTGCGCCGACGCCGACATCCCGGTGGCCCTGCCCGGTGTCCCCTTCTTCTACGGCGCCGACGGCGCGATCCGCTCCGTCGAGGTGATCGCGCGGATGCGGGCCGACGAGGAGAAGGCCGAAGCCGCCCGGCTGGACCTCGTCCGGGTCAAGCTCCCGCAGGTCGAGAGCGGCTGGGGCTATTCGCTGCGCGTCCGCCGCGACGACTCCGTCGTCGACGACGACGAACCCGCCGTACCCGAGGAGCAGGAGCGGGCGCCGCAGCCCGCCGCCTCGCCCGACGACCCCGGCACCGGTTTCCTGACCGCCCCCACCTACGAGCAACTCCTGGCCCAACTGGAGCAGTTGGCGCGGGGCGAGCTCGTCCCGCTCGACCGCATCGACTCCCCGGCCTCGGGCGGATACCGGCTCGGGTTCAGCTACGCGTCGTGGGTCGACCTCGCGCGCAAGGCCCAGCTGACCGTGCGTCTGCTCCGTCCCGACAGCTCCGCCGCCCCGTCCACCCACCCCACCGTCACGAGGTGACCTCTCCCATGGCAACCATCACCGAACCGGTCCGTTCCCAGGAGCGGATCGCCCGGCCCGTCCACCCCTGGCTGCGCAGCCTGTTCTTCTGGCCGGTACTCATCCACTGCGGCCTCAGCTTCGTCCCGCTGTACTTCCTCAGCTCGCGCACCGGCGACTTCTTCGCCTGGGAGACCGGCTCGTCGCTGAGCGCCGCAGCCCTGGGAGCCGGCTACGCGGGAGCCTGCACGATGTTCCTGCTGACGCTGCGGGAGAAGGACTGGACGAGCGCCCGCGGCACCGTCTTCGCCCCGATCACCCTGCTACTGTCCGCCCTGATCCTCGCCGGTGTCTACGCCGACGACTTCCACTTCACCGAGGGACCGGCCTTCGCCCGTGCCTTCGCCTGGCTGTGGCTGGCGTCCCTGGCGGTGTTCCAGGTGACCTGCTTCCTCGTCTACAAGGTCCACAACACCGGCCCCAAGACCGCCGACCCGCGCGGCCCCGCCCCGATGAAGGCCGACGTCAGCATCCCGACGGCCATCATGGGCGCCGTCCTGTGGGGGCTCGCCTTCGCTCTGTGGATCGCCCCCGAGGCCGTCGGCGACGCCTGGGCCTGGCAACTGGAGCCGCTGGACGCCCGGATGCTCGGCGCCTGGTTCTTCGCCTTCGGCGCCGGCGCCTGGCAGGCGCTGTGGGAGCACGACCTGCACCGCATGCGGGCCGGCTTCCTGACGGACGTCACGCTCAGCGTCCTGTCGCTGGCCGCGCTCGGCCTGTATGCCGACGACGTCCGCTGGGGCAATGCCCTGACCTGGGTCTACATCGTCGTTCTGGTCGGCCTGCTGGTGGCCGGCCTGACGGGCCGCTACATGGCGCTGCCGGAGGCGCTGGAGGCGGAGCGGAAGGTGCGTGAGGAGGAGCCCGCACGCGCCTGACGGCACGGTCGCCGGGGTCCGGAGCAGACCCCGGCGGCCGACGCACCCGTACACCCGTACACCCGTACTTCGTACCCGTAGCGCCGCTCGGATCAGGGAGGTCGGTCATGCTCAAGCAGAAGCACGCCGTACGTGGTTTACCGGCGGCGGTCGAGGGCCTGGAGCACATCCCCGACCGGGGCCCGCTCGTGGTGCTGGCCGGCGGCGACGGCCGACGACCGCTGGACACCGCCCTGTTCGCGGTGCGCGGCCGGCCCACCCGGTGGCTCGACGGCCCCGAGGCGCTGCACGCCCTCGCCCACGACGAGGCCGTGGTGGTCCGGGGCGTGGAGGACGCCATGGCGGCGGCGGACCGGGCCTCGGCGCCGGTCCTGCCCGTCGCGCTGTGGCCGGCCGGCCGCGGTACCCGGATCGCCGTCGGGCCGGTGCTGCCCCACGACCCGGTGCGGTACTCGACCCGGGACCGCGTCCGGTCCGGGGGCGCGGCGCTCACCGCCCTCGTCGAGCGGACCAGGAACCCCGAATGGTCCGCCGGCCCCTGTTCGGCACGGGCCGCGGCCGACCAGCTCGACCGGGTCTTCGAGGCGCTCCTCAGCCGCACCGACCCGCTGCCCGACAGCACGCTGTACGCGCAGGCCGTGCTCCTGCTCGACCTGGGCCGGCTCGGCGACCCGCACAACATCGACCTGCGCGTCGGACGGCTGCGGCTGACCGCCCTGCGCAACGAGACCCGGCCGCGGCCCGTCAAGGCCGCCGCGCTGTGGCGGCTGCGGGCCGGAGCCGAGGAGGCGCTGCGCCAGGACCCGAACCACCTCATGGCCAACTACCTGCTCGGCCGCTGGCACCTGTCGGCCCCCGGCCTCCTGGGCGGCCGCCGGTACCTCGCCGTCGCCCACCTCAAGGCCGCCGAACGGCTCGGCCGGGGCGACACCCGCTACGCACTCGGCCACGCCGAGGCACTCCTGGCCGTCGACCGGCCCACCGCCGCGCTGTCCGCCCTGGAGCGGGTCATCGAGGCCCCCGCCGACCACCCCCGCACCGAGCGGCGCCGCCAGTCCGCGATCCGGATGAGCCGCGCCCTCCAGCTGAGCCGCAGTGCCTCCTCAGGGGCACGAGGGAAGGGATGACCTGTCGATGAACCCGCAGAGCGCGTACAGCCCGCACAACCCGCACAAGGGAAGCTTCAAGATCAACGACACGATCTCCACGTCGTTCCGTCACTGGGTCGCCAGAAACCACGTGGACGCGGTGGAGGGCCTGTGCCACATCCCCGCCGAGGGCCCGTTCATCGTGGTCTCCAACCACCTCAGCTTCTTCGACCACTACCTGCTGGAGACCGTCCTGCACGGCGCGCGCGGCCGGCACGTCTACTTCCCGGCCAAGGCAGCGCACTTCAACCACCCCGTCAAACGCCTGGCCCGGCTGAGCGTCGGCTGCATCCCGCTCGACAGCGACCGGCCCGACCGCAACTCCCTGGCCGCCTTGAAGGAGGTGCTCGACGGCGGCGACGTGCTGTGCATGTACCCGGAGGGCACCCGCTGGACCGGCGGCGGCCTGGCGCCGTTCAACGACGGCCCGTTCTACTTCGCCGTACGCACCGGTGTCCCCGTCGTCCCGGTGATGATCCACGGCGCCGACCGGATCCTGGCCAAGGGCGAGGTCCGCCCGCGCCGGGCCACCGCCCGCCTGGTCTTCGGCGCGCGGCTGACGAGCATGCCCGGCGGCCGGTCGCGCAGTGCCCAGATCGCCGACCTGCGCACTCGGGCCAGGGCCCGCATGGAGCAGCTCGGCGACCGGGCCCGCCGCACCTACGGCAGCCCCGACGAGGAGAGCGCCCGCCTCATCCGGCGCCGGGCCGACGAGATCGCCGTCGCCGCCTGCGTACGGGGCCAGGGTCTCGACCGCACCGCCCGGCGGCGGATCGCCGTACTGCACAGCCTGGCCCGGGCCTCGGCCGCCGACACCCCAGCTCCCGCACCCGCTCCCGCACCTGCCGCAGTGACCGGCTGAACCCGGCCCGAGGAACGAGGTACACATGCGTAAGAACATCCTGATCACCGGGGCGAGTTCGGGCCTCGGCCGCGGCATGGCCCGCCAGTTCGCCGCCCGCGGCCGGAACGTGGCACTGTGCGCCCGCCGCACCGACAAACTGGAGGAGGTACGCGCGGAGTTGACCCGCGCCTACCCCGACACCCGGGTCACCGTGCGGCAACTCGACGTGCGCGACTACGAGGCCACCACGACCGCCTTCCGTTCGGTGCGGCGGGAGTTCGGCGGCCTGGACCGGATCGTGGTCAACGCCGGCCTCGGCTCGGGCGCCTCCGTCGGCACCGGCCACTACGAGGTCAACCGGGCCACCGCCGAGACCAACTTCCTCGCGGGTCTGGCCCAGTGCGAGGCCGCCATGGAGACCTTCCGGGACCAGGGCACCGGCCACCTCGTCGTGGTGTCCTCGGTCAGCGCCGCCCGCGGCCTGCCCCGGCACCTGACGGCGTACGCCGCCTCGAAGGCCGGCCTCGCCACCCTCGCCGACGGCATCCGCGCCGACGTCATCGGCACCCCGCTGAAGGTCACCGCGCTGTTCCCCGGATACATCCGCACCGAGATGAACGAGGGCCTGGCCAAGACCCCGTTCATCATGGACACCGACAAGGGCTGCGAACTCCTCGTCCGCGCCATGGAACGCGAACCGGCCAGGGCCTTCGTGCCCGCCTGGCCGTGGGCCCCGGCGGGCGTGGTGCTGCGCCGTCTGCCGCTCGCCGTCGTCGCGAAGTCGGTGTGAGCCCATGACTCCTGTACAGACCTGTGCCACTGAGCGGTACGGCAGCACCCTGGTCGTCTTCGAGGGCAGCCGCCGCATGCTGTGGAGCAGGCCGGAGCCCGGCCGCTGGCGACCCGTCGGGATCTGGCCCGGGGCCACCGAGGCCGCGGAGCTCGCCGCCCACCTCGCCGCCCGGCGCAACGTCCTGGTCGTCCTCGACGAGACGGAACACACCGTCAGCCTGCTGGCCGAGGAACTCGCCGAGGCACCCGCGTCCGTGCGCCGGCTGGTGCGCGGCGCCGACCCGGGCGAGCCCGTCGACGTCCGCATCCCGGTCCTCGACTGGCTGCCGGCCCCGCTGCGCCGCCACGGGTTCGCGTTCCTGCACACCGGCGCCGAGGCGGTGCGGCGAACCCCGGCCGCGCTGCTGCCCCCGCTGCTGACCGACGAGGCCGACCCGGACCGGCCGTATCTGAGGTTCGCCCTGCGCACCCAGCGAACCGCCCTGGGCGCGGGCCGGCTGGCCGACGCCGTCGGCCACCTGTTCACGCCGGCGCCCCGGCCGCAGTACGCGTGACAGAACACGACGGCGGGGCCCCTGAGCGGGCCCCGCCGTCGTCGTCCGCGCGCGCGGTGGCGCGTCAGCCCCGCTGCGGGTCCGCCGCCCCACGCGCCTGCGCCTGCTCCTGTGCGGTCAGCCGCTTGTCCGCCTCGTCCCAGCTCGGCGGCAGCGTGACGTCCTGCTTCCAGGAGGTGAACAGCGACTCGCGCATCGCCGGTTTCAGTTTGGTCATCACCGACAGGTGCGGATCGGTGCGGATGTACGTCTGCAGCGCCTCGCGGCTCTCCCAGGAGGACAGCGTCCAGAACGTCTTGTGCCAGGGGTCGGCCCGCAGCGAGACCCCCACGTTCCCAGGGGTGTTCTGGGCCTGACGGTAGACACCGCCGGACAGGATGAAGAAGCGCGGGACACGCAGCAGGGACTTCAGCTTCAACCGGGATGCCATCACGACGACTTGACCGCCGCCGGCCCCGGCCGCCGGCCCGTTGGACCAGGGGAGGGTGTGGCTCATCGGATCTCCTTCATGAGTGTGGCGGTGTCACATGGGTGGGTTTCCGTGCTTCCGGGCCGGTACTTCGGCGTGCTTGGCGCGCAGCATCCGCAGCGAGGCGATCAGCAGCCTGCGGGTGTCCCGCGGGTCGATGACGTCGTCCACCAGGCCGCGCTCGGCCGCGTAGTACGGGTGCATCAGCTCGTCCTTGTACGAGGCGATCAGCCGGGCCCGCTCCGCGTCCGGATCGTCCGCCGCGGCGATCTCCCGGCGGAAGACCACGTTCGCCGCGCCCTCCGCGCCCATCACCGCGATCTCGTTGGTGGGCCAGGCGAACGACAGGTCCGAGCCGATCGACCGCGAGTCCATGACGATGTACGCCCCGCCGTAGGCCTTGCGCAGGATCACCTGGATCCGCGGCACCGTGGCGTTGCAGTACGCGTACAGCAGCTTGGCGCCGTGCCGGATGATGCCGCCGTGCTCCTGGTCGACCCCGGGCAGGAAGCCCGGCACGTCCAGCAGCGTCACCAGCGGGATGTTGAAGGCGTCGCACGTCTGCACGAACCGCGCGGCCTTCTCCGAGGAGTGGATGTCCAGCACCCCCGCCTGGGACTGCGGCTGGTTGCCCACGATGCCCACGACCTGCCCGCCGAGCCGGGCCAGCGTGCACACCACACTGCCGGCCCACGCGGCCTGAACCTCGAAGTGGTCGCCGTGGTCGGTGATCTCCTCGATCACCTTCCGGATGTCGTACGGCCGGGAGGCGTCCTCGGGCACCAGGTCGAGCAGCGCGTCGCAGACCCGGTCGTCGGGGTCGCCGCCCGTCTCGACGGGCGGCAGCTCCCGGTTGTTCTGCGGCAGCAGCGACAGCAGGTAGCGCACCTCCTCCAGACACGAGGGCTCGTCGTCGTAGACGAAATGCGCCACGCCCGAGATCGACGCATGGGTGTCGGCGCCGCCGAGCCCGTTCTGGCTGATCTCCTCGCCGGTCACCGCGCGGACCACGTCCGGTCCTGTGATGAACATCTGCGAGGTCTCCCGGACCATGAACACGAAGTCCGTCAGGGCGGGGGAATAGGCCGCCCCGCCCGCGCACGGACCGAGCATCACGCTGATCTGCGGGATGACGCCGGAGGAGCGGGTGTTGCGGCTGAAGATGCCGCCGTAGCCGGCCAGCGCCGTCACCCCCTCCTGGATCCGGGCGCCCGCCCCGTCGTTGAGGCTGACCAGCGGGGCGCCGGCGGAGGCGGCGAGGTCCATCACCTTGTGGATCTTCTCGGCGTGGGCCTCGCCCAGCGCGCCGCCGAAGATACGGAAGTCATGGGCGTAGACGAAGACGGTGCGCCCGTGGACCGTTCCCCAGCCGGTGATCACACCGTCCGAGTACGGCTTCTTCGCCTCCAGGCCGAACCCGGTGGCGCGATGCCTGCGCAGCCCCTCGATCTCCGTGAACGAGCCCTCGTCCAGCAGCAGTTGGATACGCTCACGCGCGGTCAGCTTGCCGCGCGCGTGCTGCCGTTCGGTCGCCTTGGGGTCGGGCCCGGCCAGCGCCTGCTGCTTGATGTGCCGCAGCTGGGCCAGCCGACCGCTGCCGTCGCTCAACTGGCCCGGTTCCGCAGGGGCTTGGGCCGTCTCGTCGGCGGTCTCGTGGGACAGGACGGTCACCGCGGGCCCCTCCTCAGCTGGTCGATCCAGGTCATCGCGAGGAAGACGTCTCCCTCGACACGCAGCCGGTCCGCGGCGAAGGCGAGCGAGCCGCGCAGCTCACCGAGGGCGAGCAGGGTCAGGTCCTCCTGGCTCAGGGTGACGGTGGAGTTGGGCGGGTACGGGGCGACCGGCACGACCGAGGAGCCCTCGTCCGTGATGGTCACATAGCGGGTGCGGGTGCCGGTCGGGGTCTCCACGACGAAGCGGAACACACCGGCCCGGCCGGGTGGCCGGGCCCGTGCGCCCGCGCAGCACCACTCGAAGAGCTGGTCGAGAGACCGCTCCGCATCGTTTCTCAGGTCCGCGGCCACCATGGGTCTTCCCTCCTTCTGCGCATCTCGGGGCTGAGAGCCTGTGTCATATCCCCGGTCGGATCAGCGCGCGGCGTCTGGTGCGTGCGATCGCAAGGCGCCGGGAGGTCCTCGTAGCGGAGCTACTAGGGCCTTTCGGCAACGCGGCGAGCGTGCGTGCCAGACGCCGCGCGCCCGACCGGGGATATGACACAGGCTCTGAAGCCTTCGCGTCGACCATGCCGGGTGTGCCTGGCAGGCGGCTGGACCGGCGGTGGACCGAACGCCGGTCGTGAGGACGTATGAATTCCTCACAGGGGGCCGGTGAGGTCGTGACTGTGCCCGGATGCCGTCCGCGCCGCATGCTGAATGTCGTCCGCACCGGGCAACTCACCTTCGAAACAGGAGTCCTTCCCCATGACGCACATCAGTCAGGTCGTCACGCAGGAAAGCCGCTCCACGCTCACCCCGCAGCACCACCAGGAGTCCTATCTCCCTTACACCGGGCAGGACGAGCCCATGGAACTGGTCATCGAGGTGCTGACCGCACCCACCGGCCAGCCCGCCATGTTCTCCCTCTGCTATGCGAGCAACTCCGCCTCATGAATCCCGTGTTGATCGGGTTCCGGCGCCACCTCCGTGCGGAGGTGGTGCCGGACGACGCGACCTATCTGATTTCCGAACACGGAATCACCGCCCTCAGAGCGCCTCATCTGGAATCGGTCGCCCCGCTCCTCGACGGCAGCCGTGACCTGACGGCGCTGCTGCGGGACAGCCCGGAGCCGCTGCCCGCCGAGCGGCTGACCGCCCTCCTCGCACAGCTCGCCGACGCCGGGTTCATCGAGTACCGGGAGCACCTGTGCTCCGAGCCGGCGGACCACAGCGCCGAGGCCTACTGGGAGCTGGCCGGACTCGAAGGCCGCCGCACCCGCATCAAGGCCGCCTCCAGCGCCGTGGAACTGCGCACCGTCGGCGACTTCGACGCCGCCTACGCTGCCCGTGCCCTGAGCGCCTCCGGCCTCGCCGTCACCGCCGATACCGCGCCCGGCGCCGCCCTCACCATCGTCGTCTGCGACGACTACCTCGCGCCCGAACTCGCCGTGATCGACGCCGAACACCGGGCGAGCGGCCGGCCCTGGCTGCTGGCCAAGCCCAGCGGCGCCACCGTCTGGGTCGGTCCCGTCTTCCGCCCGGGCACCGGAGCGTGCTGGGCCTGCCTGGCGCATCCGGTACGCCTGCACCGCGGCGTCGAGTCCCAGGTCGGTGCCGCCCTCGGACGGACCGGCCCCATGCCCGGACCCGCCGCGGGCATCCCCTGCACCCTGGGCGCGGGCCTGCACCTGGCGGCGATCGAGGCCGCCAAATGGCTGGCCGGCCACCATCCCGGTCAGGACCGGGTGCTCACCTTCGACACCCTGACGCTGGGATCCCGCCACCACGTGGTGCGCCGCCGGCCGCAGTGCCCCGCCTGCGGGAACACCGGCCTCAGCGCCGAACGCGCCCTGGCCCCCGTCGTCCCGCGCTCCAGACCCAAGGCCCCCGGCGGCAGCGGCGGCCACCGCTCCCGCTCCGCCCAGCAGATGCTCGACACCTACGGCCACCTCGTCAGCCCGGTCACCGGTGTCGTCTCCGACGTCACCCGGGTCGAGGGCGGCCCGGCCTTCCTCAACAGCTTCAGCTCAGGACCGAACCCGGTCTCCGGCGCCCCCGGACTCACCGGCCTGCTGGGCGGCCTGCGCCACGTCAACGGAGGCAAGGGCGTCACCGCCCTGGACGCCGAGGTCAGCGCGCTGTGCGAGGCCGTTGAGCGCTACTCCGGCTGTCTGCACGGCGACGAGTACCGGATCCGGGGGCGCTACCGCGACCTCGACGGCCTCGCCGTGCACCCCGACGCCTGCCAGCTGTACGCCGACGAGCAGTACGCCGGCCGCGAGAACTGGAACCCCGCGCACTCCGGCTTCCACCACGTCCCGGAACGCTTCGACGAGGAAGCGGAGGTCGACTGGACCCCCGTCTGGTCCCTCACCGGCGAGCGCCACCGGCTGCTGCCCACCGGTCTGCTGTACTTCTCCACCGCCGCCGAACGGCACAACCCCGTCGCGGGCCGCCGTTTCGTGCACGCCGACTCCAACGGCAACGCCGCCGGCGCCAGCCTGGAGGACGCCGTCCTGCAGGGCTTCCTGGAACTCGTCGAGCGCGACGCCGTGGCCCTGTGGTGGTACAACCGCACCCCCCGGCCCGCCGTCGACCTGCACACGGCGGGCGACCTGTGGACCGAGGAGCTGATCGACGTCCACCGCGGCCTCGGCCGCGAGGTGTGGGCGCTCGACCTCACCTCCGACTTCGGCATCCCGGTCTTCGCCGCACTGTCCCGCCGTACCGACAAGGCGGCCGAGGACATCGTCTTCGGCTTCGGCGCGCACCTCGACCCGAGGATCGCCCTGCGCCGGGCGCTGACCGAGCTCAACCAGCTGCTCCCGGCGGCGGTCGACGCCCGGGACGACGGCGGCGGCTACGCCCTGACCGACCCAGAACTGCTGCACTGGTGGCGCGGCGCGACCATGGAGAACCAGCCCTATCTCCGCCCGGCACAGACGGCCGCGAGCAGCCTCGCCGACTTCTCCTTCCCCACGAGCACCGATCTGCGCGACGACCTCACCGCCGTCACCCGGGCGGTGCGCGAGCGCGGACTCGACCTGCTCGTCCTCGACCAGACCCGTCCCGACGTAGGACTGCCCGTGGTCAAGGTCCTGGTCCCCGGACTGCGCTCGTTCTGGGCCAGATTCGCCCCGGGCAGGCTCTACGACGTCCCCGTCGCCCTGGGCCGTCTGCCGGAGCCCGTCGCCCGCGCCGACCTGAACCCGGTGCCGCTGTTCGTCTGATCCTCGCCCCCCTTTTCGTCCCCAGGAGCTCACCGTGTCAGTGCCAGCCCGCATCGACGAACACGACCGTCGGAAGGCGACCACCACCCTGTGGTCCCTGCGCGAGGACGTCCGTGTCGAAACGGCCGAGGACGGCGACGCAGTCGAACTGCACGGCCGCTGGTCGGACCTGCGGGTACGCAACCCGGAACCGGGCCTCGTGGAGACCCTGCGCCGGATGAACCTGGGGCCGGTCAGCCTGGACAACGTGTCGCCCGGCGACACCGGAGCCGGCCGCAGGTCCTGGCAGGGCGCGCTGCTGCGCCTCCAGGACCTGGTCGTCCGCTCGCTCGCCTTCGCCGACAGCGGGCAGGTGCTCCTGTCCGCCGTCCCGCTCTCGCACGCCGCGCGCTTCAGCCCCGAACCCCCGCCGGAGAGCGGCCTGCTGAAGCTCTCCCGGTTCGCGGTGCTGCGCCGCGAGGGGGACCTCTTCCAGCTGGAGTCGCCGCTGTCGCTGCACCGGGTGCTGCTGCACCGGCCCGAGGCCCAGTGGGTGGTCGCGGCCCTCGGCCGGCCCGTCGCCGCGTCGAAGGCCGGTGACGGCCTCCCGCTGGCCGGGGAGGTGGTGCGCGAGATCCTCGGATATCTCATCGGCACCGGAATGGTGCTGGTCGCGCAGACCACCGACGGCGACTTCGAGGAGGACCAGGACCCCGCCCTGCGCACCTGGTCCGCCCACGACATGCTCTTCCACACCCGCTCCGTCATGGGCCGCGACGACGGCGACTACGGCGCGACCTTCGCACACGTGGCGCAGATCAAGCCACAGCCCGCCGTCAAGAACCGGCCGCACGGTCCGGTCGTCCCGCTGCCGAGGCCCGAACTGGGCGAACTCCTCGACCGGGACCCGCCGTTCACCACCGTGCTGGAGGGCCGCAGTTCGGTGCGCGAGTACGGCGCCTCCGCCCTGACCCTGCGCACCCTCGGCGAGTTCCTCTACCGCACGGCCCGGGTCCGCTCGCTCGGCACGGCCGGCACCGGAGAGACGGCCTACCCGTCCAGCGACCGCCCGTACCCGACCGGCGGGGCCGCCTACGACCTGGAGCTCTATCTCACCGTCCGGGACTGCCCGGAACTGCCCGCCGGTATCCACTACTACGATCCGCAGGGCCACTGCCTGGTGCTGGTCAGCGAGGACCTCGCGGCCGCCGCCGAACTGTCGGCGGGTGCCATGGCGTCCGCCGCGCTGTCCGCGCCGCCGCCGGTGCTCATCACCCTGACCTCGCGTTTCCAGCGGCTTTCGTGGAAGTACAGCGGGCTGGCGTACGCCCTGGTGCTCAAGCACGTGGGGGCCCTGATCCAGACGTTCTACCTGGTGGGCTCGGCGATGGGCCTGGCCACGTGCGCGGTGTGCAGCGAGGACATCGCCGCGTTCGCCGGGGCGGCCGGCCTCGACTGGCGGACCGAGTCACCGGTGGGGTCCTTCGTCCTGGGCCCGCTTCCCGCCGACGCCCGCACGCCCGGCGAACGCCGGCCGGGTCACCACCTTCCCGTCAACGGACAGGACTGGCCGGAGCGTTCGACGGCGGCCCACGGCAGCTGAACAGCGGGGAAAGGACCGGACCAGACCCACCACCGCGGCCCCCGGCCGTCTACTATGACGGCACGGATGTGAGCATCAACGGGGGAGTGTGTGGATGCCGCGCGGATTTCTGCGTTCCGATAGACAGCAGCGTGACACCCTCCCACCCCAACTGGCCTTCGCCATCGTCCTGATGGTCCTGTGCGGATTCGTCCTCATCGCCGTGCTCAACGTGATCGGCACGGATCCGGGACCCTGGCTGCTGGCGTGCTGCCTCCTCTCCAGCCTGTCGCTGTTCGCCATCCAGACGGTGCACAGCGCACCGAACACCGAGCGGTTCAGGCTCCGGTACGGTCCCTGGACACTCGGCGCCCAGGCCGTCCTGACGTACGTCCCCATGGTGTTCTTCGGTGTCACCTGGGGCGGCATGGGCGGTTTCCTCGCGGGATCGTGCCTGCTGATCATCGCGGCGCCGATCTGCTGGGTGGCGTTCGGCGCGGTCGTGGCGGTGACGGGTCTTGTGGCGGTCCTGGAGGGCACCGACTGGGTGGACAGCTCCTACCTCGTCGTCTCCACCGTGCTCACCGGCCTCATCGTCTACGGCCTGACCCGGCTGTCGAACCTGGTGGCCGAGGTGCACCGGGCGCGCGAGGAGCTGGCGGAGATGGCGGTGGCCCAGGAGCGTCTCCGCTTCGCCCGTGACCTGCACGACCTGCTGGGCTTCGGCCTGTCCGCGATCACCCTGAAGAGCGAGCTGACGTTGCGCCTGGTGGCCACCCGGCCCGAACGCGCCCGGGAGGAACTGGTCGCGATCCTGCAGATCTCCCGGCAGGCCCTCGCCGACGTGCGCTCGGTGGCCCGCGGCTACCGCGAGATGTCCCTCGACACCGAGGCCGCCTCCGCCGAGGACGTGCTGACCGCCGCCGAGATCGAGGCACGGATCGATGTGGACTGCGGGCCGCTGTCCACCCGCGCCGGAACGGTGCTGGCCACCGTGATCCGCGAGGGCGTCACCAATGTGCTGCGGCACAGCAAGGCCCAGCGCTGCGTCATCGAGGCGCGCGCCACCACTGGCCCGGACGGCGCCCTCGTCCGCCTGGTCCTGGCCAACGACGGCGCCGAGGAAACCCACCGCACCGGCTCCCAGGACGGCGGCAGCGGCCTCGGCAACCTCCGCACCCGAGTCGAGGAAATAGGCGGCCACTTGACGGCTGCCGCCGATGACGCGGGGTGGTTCCGGTTGGTGGCGGAGGTGCCGCGGACTCCGGCGCCACGGGTTGGGCAGCCGTTGTCCTGAGAGCCTGTGTCTGAACCCCCGTCGCTGCGCAGGCGGGGGTTCAGACACAGGCTCTGAGGGGGCGGCCTTGGGGTGGCGGGCCGTTGTCGTGAACCGGCCTTGGCCCAGTCGGCCCCTTGTCGTGAACGGACTTGGGCCATCGGGCCGCCCCGCTGTTCTGCCCGGGGCGTTCGGACGGCGTGGGTCCACGGGATTTTCCCCTCGCCGCGGCGCCCACCCGGGTATCACGGCGTCAGCCGGCCGCTGTCCCGAACGCCCTCACGTCAGCCAGCCGTTGTCCTGGGCGATGCGGATCGCGTCGACCCGGTTTCGGGCGTTGAGCTTGGTGACCGCGCTGGTGAGGTAGTTGCGTACGGTGCCGAGGGACAGGAAGAGCCGGGTGGCGATCTCCATGGCCTCCGCCCCGTCGGCGGCCAGCTTCATCACCTCGACCTCGCGCCGGGTCAGCGGGTTCTCCTCGACCTCCCAGGCGGCCAGCGCCAGTTGGGGGTCGATCACCCGGCCGCCCTGCGCCACCTTGCGTACCGCGTCGGCGAGTTGGTCCGGCGGGGCGTCCTTGAGCAGGAAGCCCGACACCTTCGCCGCCATGGCCCGCCGGAACGTACCCGGCCGGCCGAGGCTGGTCAGGATCAGCACCCGGCAACTCGGCAGCGCCGTACGCAGCTGGTCGGCGGCGCTCAGCCCGTCCAGACCCGGCAGGTCGATGTCCACGATCGCCACGTCCGGGCGCAGCTCCAGCGCGGCCGGCACAAGCTGGTCCCCGGAGTCGAACTGGGCGACCACCTTGAGATCTGGCTCCATCTCGAGCAGCGCCACCAGGGCGCCGCGCACCATGTGCATGTCCTCCGCGATCACGATGCGGATCAATCGAACTCCCCCGTTCGAACGGCCGTCCTGCGGCGCACATATCCGCCAGCATCCGCACGCATCGTATTCGAACAGTCACCCCCACCGGGCCGACTCTCGTCGCCCACACGGGAATGAGCCGTGAATCCTTCATATTCCGCGCCCTGACGGAGTCACCGCCGACCGGGGACGCATGCACTGTTGGCCGAGGTCCGGCCCATGGGACCGTCGAGGTACTTCGAAATGTACGGGTCGGTACCGAGCGCTCGTACGTCCCTTCCTAGCCACCTGGGGACCTGATGGATATCACCCTGCTGGGGCCGCTCAACGCGGACAAGGACGGCGCTCCGGTTCTGCCGTCCGCAGCCAAGATGCGCCAGATCCTGGCCCTGCTGGCCCTCCACGGCAACCGAGTGGTTTCCGTGTCGATGCTGATGGAGGAACTCTGGGGCTACTCTCCGCCGCGCACCGGGTCCACCACTCTCCAGACGTACATCCTGCGGCTGCGCCGGCTGATCGAAGCCTCGGTCCGCGGACGCTGCGACGCCAAGGAGATCCTGGTGTACCGGCACGGCGGCTACTGCCTCATCGTGCCCACGGGCTGCGTGGACGTACTGGAGTACGACCGGCTCGCGGCCGACGGCCAGCGGCTCTTCGAGGCGCGCGATGACGAGGCCGCGGTGAAGGTGTTCAGCGAGGCGCTCGACCTGTGGCGCGGCCCCGCGCTGGCCGACATCCGCTGCGGCGCGCTGCTGGAGATCGAGCGAGTGCGGCTGGAGGAGAGCCGGCTCGGAGTGCTGGAGCGCCGGATCGACGCCGAACTGTCCCTGGGCCGTCACGCCGAACTCCTCACAGAGCTGGTCGTGCTGACCGCCCGGCAGCCCCTGCACGAGGGACTGCACGCCCAGCACATGATCGCCCTCTACCGCTCCGGCCGCCCCTCCGAGGCCCTGGCGGCCTTCACCAAGCTGCGCAGCCGCCTGGTGGAGGACCTGGGCCTGGACCCCTCGCCCCGGCTCCAGCGGATCCAGCGGGCGATCCTCGGCGGGGACCTGCTGCTCGACCACCCGCAGCGGGGTCCGGGCCGCCGGGTGCTGGACATGTTCGCAGCGTGAGCCCGTGAGCCCGTGAGCCCGTGAGCCCGTGAGTTCGTGAGCCGTCGGAAGTCCGGCCCCACCCGGACTTCACACGACCTCGAAGTTCGCCATCATCGCCATGTCCTCGTGTTCCAGGTTGTGGCAGTGGACCATGTACCGCCCCCGGTGGCCGCGGAACCGCACCAGCACGTCCACCACTTCGTACGGCCTGACGTCCACCGTGTCCTTCCACCCCGCGTCACTCGGCAGCGGGGCACCACCGCCCCGGGCGACCACCTGGAAGTGCGCCATGTGGAGATGGACCGGGTGGTGGAAGTCGCTGCTGAAGCGCCACCGCTCGACGGTGCCCAGGCGGGGCCTGGCCAGCACCCGTGTGCTGTCGAAGGCCTGTCCGTTGATCGTCCACACCTCCCCGCCGCCGCCGGACGTCAGCCGGAAGTCGAACCGCCGCTGGGCCACCGGTCGTCCCACCCGCGCGGACTCGACCCCGGCGAGCCGGTCCGGGACCCTGCTGGTCTCCCGCTCGCGGCGCACGATCCGGAACCGCATCACCGAGCGGGTGCCTCCCGTCCCCAGAGTGTTGACCAGGGTGACGGTCGAGCCGACCGGATACGCCGCGAAGTCGACCACCACGTCGTACCGTTCGCCGGGAGCGACCGGCAACGCGTCGTGCCGGACAGGGCGCTCCAACAGCCCCGCGTCGCTGCCCACCTGGACGAACCCGGCGCCCTCGCGCGGATCGGGCTCCAGGGCCAGCCGGTAGCGGCGGGCGTTGGAAGCGTTGAGGATCCGGAACCGGTAGCGGGTGGCGGACACCTCCAACTCGGGCCACGGCGCCCCGTTGACGAGCATCACGTCACCCGTGACGCCCTCCATGTACGCGTCCTCGACGCCCGGTTCGCCGGTGAGCGAGGGGTCCAGGGACGGATAGCGCAGTGCACCGTCCTCCTCGAAGGCCCGGTCGCAGATCATCAGCGGGATGTCCTTCCCGCCCTTGGGCAGCGGCAGCGCGTCCTCCACCGCGTCGTGCACGAGGAACAGCCCGGCCAGCCCCCGCCACACCTGCGGTGCGCTGAAGTCCATCCGGTGGTCGTGGTACCAGAGCGTCGCGGCGGGCTGCCCGAGCGGATACGTGTACGTCTTGGCGCCCTTCGCGTACGTCCAGTCACCGGGCCGCGTCCGCATGTGCCCGGAGTGCGCGCTGTCGCCGGACTGCGCTCCGTGCCCGGCGAGTGAGCCCTGGCCTCCGTACCCCGGCGGGACGACGAGATCCAGCGGAGAGCCGTCCGAGTCCGGGGCCTGTACCCCGCCGTGCAGATGAGTGGAGGTCGGCACGGGAAGCTCGTTTCGCACCCGTACCGTGGTCGTGCGGCCCGAACGGCCCACCAGGGTGGTCCCCGGGAACCGGCCGTCGTAGCCCCACACCTCGGTCCGCAGACCCGGCAGGATCTCCAACCGGGCCGCACGCTGGACGAGTTCGTAGTGGTCGCCGCCGTCCGGCCCCTTGGTGGCAGTCGCCACCGCAGGCACGGGCAGCGGCACCCGGAACGGCGCGGGCAGCCGCGCCCGGCTGGTCAGCTGCTCGCCCGAGACCTCCCGGGTCAGCGCGCCGCACCCCGCGGCACCGAGGCCCGCCGCGGCGAGCCCGGTCGCGGTGGCCGCCTTGAGCAGGGTCCGTCGGCTCGGCCGCACGGTCATCGGTTCCCGCCCTTCGCACGGCCGGTCCGGTGGGCGAACACCCAGTACGTCTGCGCGGTCAGGCCGGCCACGAGCGCGACGCCCAGCGGAATGTGCAGGGCCAGGTCACGGGCGTACCCGAAGCCGCTCTGCGCCTCGACGAGCCCGGCGACCAGCAGCGTCAGCCCGATCGGCCAGGCGGGACCGCCACCCGGACGCCACAGCGTGACGGCGGCGGCGACCGTGAGCCAGCTCATGGTGGACACGAGGGTGGCGTTGAGCGCGTGCAGGTCCAGTAGATCGGTGTCGCCGGTGATGAACATCCCGGCCAGCACGGGCTGGGCCAGCGTCAGCAACAGCAGGACGCAGGTGCACACGCGAAGCAGGACGAGCGGCCAGCGACGCACGGGCCGCGTCGGCTTGGCGCCGAGCCGCGCTGTCGTGACGCCGGGCCGCGATGCCATGGCGTCGGGCTCCGCTCTCTTGGCTTCGGGTTCCGCCGTCTCGGCGCCGGGCGCCGCGTCCGGTGACCGGGACATCTGCATCACTCCGGATCGCCGACGGCATCCGCAGCCGCCGCGCCGCCCCGAGTCTGACAAGGGCCACTGGACCCCGACTTGACCACGTGCGGGGCGGCGACGACACGGCACTGATCAGCTGTCAGGGATCTGTCCGGAAGCCGTCAGTCCAGTCTGTTTGACCGTGCGGGCCGACCTCCGCCCCCGTTACGCCCCCGTCCTGGCCCCCCGAAACCGCCCCTCCACCACCAGCCACCCAACAAGAAACCGCTGGTCAGCCCTGGCTCTTTGTCGTTGCTCGGCACTGATCGCGATAGAGCTGTTGTAGGGCCGTACCGTTGCCCACGTGACGTCACGGTCAGACATGCTCCAGGTAGCGCTTCAAGGCTTCCGTGCCGCACGGGTGCGGTACTACGGACAACTGGCCGATGGGCACCCCGAAGAGCAGGTGGTCATCCCCCAGGTTCCCGATGCGCTTCGAAGAGATGGTCTGGCTCCCCGTCGCAAGCCTTCCATCCGGCCGCCCGGCTCCACGGCGAGAACAGCAGTACACACCAGGTGTGCCGCAGGTCGTACGCCCTCGGGGACGGACGCCAGGAGGTCCGGCGGGAGGGCGTACCCCCGAGCGGCCCGCCACACGCCAATAGGTACTGCTGCCAACCAGGCCGCCCCGTTCGTTCATGAAGAGCCGCCCTCCTTGGCCGTACCGAACTCCTCCAGGTGGGCGCGGAGCATGGCCACCAGCGGCGGGGGGATCGGGACCGGCCGATTACTGATGGTGGAGTCGGGTGTTGGGAGTGTTCCGAATGCCTGGGGCTGGACTTCGGGTGGGGTGCTCAACGCCGGCTTCCTGGCCGGTGGTGGTTCCTGGTCGGTGGTGGTTCCTGGTCGGGAGAGTGCAGTGCTGCTGATGTCGTCAGGTAGCTGATGTGCTTTGTGTTGCTCGGTAGCGTGATGGCGGTGTCCCGTAGCGGCTGACGAATGCCTGGCGGAGCGTTTCAGCGGTCCCGAAGCCGCATTGTGCGGCCACGTTCGTCACGGGGAGCGAGGTGGAGGTCAGGAGGTGAGCGGCGGCCTCGGTGCGCGCGTCGCGCACGAATCGGCCTGGCGCCTTTCCGAGGTGGTCGATGAACAGGCGGGTCAGGTGGCGTTCGCTCACTCCCGCGTCGGCGGCCAGCACGGTTGCGGTCAAGTCGTCGGCCAGGTGACTGGCGATGTGGTCGACGACTCGCCTGACCAGCCCGTTCGTGGGTGCCGGGGTGGCTGTGAACATGCTCATCTGGGCCTGGTTGCCGGGCCGTTGCAGGTAGGTGACCAGGCTGCGGGCCACTGCTCGCGCCAGCTCCGCGCCGTGGTCCTCCTCGATGAAGGCCAGGGTCAGGTCCAGGGCGCTGGTGACGCCCGCCGCGGTGGACACGCTTCCGTCGCGGATGTAGATCGGCGCCGGATCCACGGTGATCTCCGGGTAGGCGGACGCCAGGTGCTCGGCGTACGACCAGTGCGTGGTGGCGCGTTTCCCGTTGAGCAGGCCGGCGGCAGCCAGCACGGTCGCTCCTGTGCAGACCGAGGCCACTCTGCGGCTCTCCCTGGCCAGGCGGCGGACATGGCCGACGATCCGCGGGTTGTCGCCCGCGGCCTGGTGGCCGGAGCCTCCCGAGATGATCAGCGTGTCCAGCGGCCCCGTGAACCGCTCCAGGGATCGCTGGCCCTGCAGCGTCAGTCCCGAGTCGCAGGTGATCGCACGGCCTCCCGGGGTAGCCACGCTCACGGCATAGGAAGGGCCGGCTCCGAGCCGGTTGGCGGTGGTCAGGCTTGTCGTCACGCAGGCGATGTCCAGCAACTCGGCCGCGTCGTATCCGACGAGGACCACCACTCGTTCCTTCATGACCGGACCCTATGTCGGAATGACGTGTATCCCAAGAATTCCGACCTGCCGCTTCCTGCCCTTGGCGCTGCCATGGCCAGGGGCTGAAGGTGACGGCATGACCAAGACGCTCGCCTTCGTGCTCTATCCCGGCATCACCCCGCTCGACATGGTGGGGCCGCTCCAGGTGCTGTCGACGCTGGCCCACTTCGACCCGTCGTTCGAGGTGGCCGTCGTCGGCCAGGACCTCGCGCCCGTGGACACCGACACTCCGCTGAAGCTGACGCCGAGTCACACGTTCGACCAGGTCACCGAGCCCTTCGCGCTGATCGTGCCCGGAGGGGTCGGGCCGACCCTCGTCGCCCTGGCCAACGAGCCCTTGCTGGACTGGATCCGCAAGGCCGCGCGAACGGCTGTGGTCGTCGGCTCGGTGTGCACCGGCTCACTGATCCTGGGCGCCGCCGGCCTGCTCGACGGCCGTCGGGCCACCACCCATTTCGAATTCCGCGACCTGCTGGCCAAGTTCGGCGCGACCCCCGTCGCCGACCGCTGGGTCCAGGACGGTCCCGTGCTCACCGCCGCCGGAGTGTCGGCCGGTATCGACATGGCCCTCCACCTGGTCGAACGCCTCGCGGGCGAGCAGACGGCCCGCACGGTCCAGCTCATCATCGAGTACGACCCGCAGCCGCCCCTGGGCGCCATCGACTGGGAGTCCGTCGACCTCGACTTCTTCAGGCCCCGCGCCCGGGCCATGATGGAATCGGCCCTGGCAGACCATCCCGCGCTCCTGACCCGCCTGACAACCTGAGCACCGCGCGGCGGCGAAGGCCCCCGGCCCAGTTGCCGCACCGCGTCGAACCGGACGCGCGACCATGGGGCGTGAACGGTCGCGCGGCCACCCCGGCGCAGGTCGAGCATGGCGTCGCAGACGCGCTTCACGGTCCGTGCTGCCGGCCCGTCGGCCGGCGCCGGCAGCGTAAGAGCCTGTTTCTGAACCCCCGCCTGCGCCCCGACGCCCGGCACGCGCCCCAGGACAGGTCGCTCCGCCACATGACCTGCGACGCCGCACGCCGAGGGCACGCACCGACCGCCGCTGCGCCCGCGCTCCGCGCGGACGACGGGGGTTCAGAAACAGGCTCTACGCGGCCCAGTCGCCGGCGGAGGCCTTCTGCCACTGGCCGGCGGCTTGGATGTGGATGCCGAGCATGCGCGCCAGGATCCCCGCCTTTCACTCGTCCATTCACCGGGAGAGGTCCTGCCATGCCTTTACTGACCGCCGCGCTCGCGCTGGTGTCCTTCATCGGTCCGCTGTCGACCGACATGTATCTGCCGGCCTTTCCGCGGATGGCCGACGAGTTGCACACCGACGCCTCCGGGGTGCAGCTCACGCTGACCGCGTTCCTCGTCGGCATGACACTCGGTCATCTCGTCTTCGGGGCGCTCTCGGACCGGTACGGGCGGCGTGGACCCCTGCTCGTGGGGGCCGCGGTCTGCACCGTGGGCACCGCGCTGTGCGCCGTCGCGCCCTCCCTCGGGTGGCTGGTCGCGCTGCGGTTCGTGACCGGGTTCAGCGGGGCCGCGGGGGTGGTGATCAGCAGGGCCGTGGTCTCGGACGTGGTCCAGGGGGCCGCCGCGGCACGGCTGTTCGGGGTCCTGATGACACTGACCGGCATCGCGCCGATCCTCGCGCCGCTGGTGGGCGGTGCCGTGATCGAGGCCGCCGGCTGGCGGAGTGTGTTCTGGGTGCTCGCCGCGGTCTCGTTCCTGGTGACACTGGCCGTCGTGGCCGGCGTACCGGAGAGCCTGCCGAAGGAACGCCGGCACACGGGTGGGGCGGGCCGGACGGCGGCGGCGGTACGGGAGGTCGTCGGCGACCGGGTGTACGTGGGATACACGCTGGCCTTCACCTTCGGGTTCGGCATGCTCTTCTGCTATATCGCCGGGTCGCCGTTCCTGCTGCAGAACGTGCTGGGGATGGGCGTCGGAGCCTCGTCCGTCGCCTTCTCCGGCGGGGCGGTGATCGCGACGCTCTCCAGCGCGGCCGGGGCGCGGCTCGTCGGGCGGATCGCGCCCGAAGTCCTGCTGCGGAGCGGGCTGTTGGCGATGCTCGCGGGCACGGTGGCGCTGCTCGCCGTCACGGTCGCCGGGCTGCTGACGACCGTGGTGTGCCTCGCCCTGATGGCGCTGGTGTACGGCGGCTTCGGGTTCGTGATCGCCAACTCGGCGGCCCTGGCGATCGGCCGGGTGCCGCACGCCTCCGGCACCGGGTCCGCGCTGCTCGGTACCGCACAGAGCGCGTTGGGCGCGGTCGTCGCGCCGTTGGTGGGACTCGGCGGGGAGCACACCGCGGTGCCGCTGTTCTGCGGGATGGCGCTGTGCAGTGGGCTCGCGGTGCTCGCGCTGCGGCTGACGCATGGTGCGCGGACGGAAGGGGCTCCACTCGCGGAGAGGGACGCCCCTTCTGATGTGGCCGGCTGAAGCCGACTCCGATGTGGCCCGCTGAAGCCGAGTTCCGATGTGGCCGGCTGAAGCCGAACCGGCTCCGGGTCAGATCTGAGCCGGCTCCGGGTCAGACCTGAGCGGGCTCCGGCTCGTCGGACTCCGCGTCGACGGAGGATCGGGGCGCGTCCCCGGCCGTCTTCCGCCGCTTCCCAGGCCGAGAGTGCGCCGGGCACCTGGGCGGCCACCTCGTCCACAGAGCGGTGGGCCACGGGCACGTTGCCGCCAGTTCCGGCCGTCCGGAACATCCCCGCACCCTGGACCCTGCGGAAAACCGCAGGGTCCAGGGTGCGGAGAACCGTACAAGGTCGACGGCAAACCTCATACCGGCACTGATCTGCGGTTTCTAGCGTGGTCGGTGAATCGCGGCACCTGCCCGCGGCGACCGCCCCGCAGCTGGAGACTTCGCATGGACCTCATGACCCTGGCTCTGCCCCAGGAACCCGCCGACGGTATCGCCGGGTGGGCGGCCGACCTCGTGGACGCCATGGGCGGCCCCGGCGCGGGCCTCGCCATCGCCCTGGAGAACCTTTTCCCACCGCTGCCCAGCGAAGTGATCCTGCCGCTGACCGGCTTCGCGGCCGGGCAGGGCGTCATCAGCCTCTTCTCGGCCCTGTTCTGGACCACACTCGGCTCGGTGGTCGGCGCCGCAGTCCTCTACTGGATCGGCATGCTGTTCGGCCGCGAGCGCATGCACGCGCTCTGGACCAGGCTGCCGCTGGTCAAGTCGTCCGACCTGGAGCGGACGGAGGAGTGGTTCGCCGAGCACGGCACCAAGGCCGTCTTCTTCGGCCGCATGGTGCCGATCTTCCGCAGCCTGATCTCCGTGCCGGCCGGCCTGGAACGCATGTCGATGCCGGTCTTCCTGCTGCTCACCACCCTGGGCAGCCTGATCTGGAACTCCGTGCTCGTCCTGTCCGGCTACTGGCTGGGCGACCAGTGGGACGTCGTCGAGACGTACGTCGGAGTCATCAGCAAGGGCGTCCTCGTCCTGGTCGTCGCGGCCCTGATCCTCTACGTCGTGGTCCGCCTGCGGTCCCGCGGCTCCGCCCAGCATCGCCGTACGTCGTGACCAGCCCCGTTCTCGCACCGGTCGAACGATCTTGTCCAGGCTGTGCCGCCCGACTAGTCTCAGTGACCGTGCAGGGGCAGTCGCCGGACACCACGACCCAGCCCTTCCCGACGGCGCTCGGACCCGCGCAACCGGGAGGTGAGCCTCCGGCAACGCCGTCTCCGGCACTGCCGCTGCGGGCCATCGGAGTCCTTCTCGGCTGTCTGACCGGGTTACTGGGACTGTTGTACTTCGCCGTCGTCGGCACCCTGCTGGGTCCCCTTCTGCTGTGGCCGCGCACCCGGCGGTACGCCCTCGTCGTCCTGACCGCCGGGGCTCGTCGGCTGACGGCGCTGGAACGCCGGCGCCGCTCGGTCTTCTTCGGGGACCGCTTCCCCGACCGCCCCGTGCCCGAGCAGCGGATCCTGCGTTACCTCGCCACCCGTACGTACGTCGGCCTGCTCACCGGCGTCGTGGTCGGCCTGCTCGTCTTCGGCGTCCTGCTGGCGGGACTGCTCGTCGCGAGCCTCGTACGGGGCACGCTCAGCTGGCGGGAACTGGTCACTCAGGGACTGCTCGGCGGGGTGCTGCTCTTCCTCAACGTGCAGGGCCTGTTCTCGCTGGAGGCCTTGGACGCGCGGCTGTCCCGCGAGTGCTTCGGTCCGTCGGAGCGCGAGCTGATGCAGCAGCGCATCGACCAACTGGCCGCCAGCCGGGCGGCGGTGCTGCAGGCGGTGGACACCGAACGCCGGCGCATCGAGCGAGACCTGCACGACGGGGTGCAGCAGCGTCTGGTGGCGCTGGCCATGCTCCTCGGGCGTGCCCGCCGGGGCGGCCGTACGCCCGAACAGGCGGACAGCCTGGTGGAGCAGGCCCACAAGGAGTCGCAGGACGTGCTGACCGAGCTGCGGGAAGTGGCCTGGCGGGTCTATCCGACAGCGCTGGACAACCTGGGGCTGCAGGAGGCGCTCGCCGGGGTCTCCGAGCGGTGCGGCATCCCCATCCGGATGGACTTCGCCCTCACCGGGCCGTTGCCCGCTTCCGTCGAGACCGCCGCGTACTTCGTCGTGTCGGAGTCCGTGACCAACGCCGCCAAGCACTCGGCCGCGACGGAGATCCTCGTATGCGTACGGCGGTACGGGTCCGTCCTCGTCGTACGCGTCGAGGACAACGGCGTCGGCGGTGCCGATCCGTCCGGCAGCGGACTGACCGGGCTGCACAGCCGGGTAGGCGCCCTGGACGGCCGACTGCAGGTCCACAGCCCCTCCGGGGGGCCCACCACGATCACCGCGGAGCTACCGTGCGCGTAATGCTGGCCGAGGACTCGACCCTGCTGCGAGAGGGGCTGGTCCGGCTGCTCATCGAGGAGGGCCACGAAGTCCTGGCCGCGGTGGGTGACGCCGTCGCCCTGCTGAGGGAGGTCGAGGCCCGGCCGCCGGACATGGTCGTCGTGGACATCAGGATGCCCCCCACCCACACGGACGAGGGGCTGCGCGCCGCGCTCGAGATCCGCAAGCGGTGGCCCGAGGTCGGTGTCCTGGTGCTGTCCCAGCACATAGAGCGCAACTACGCGGCGCAGTTGCTGACCTCGAACGTGGAGCGGGTCGGTTATCTGCTCAAGGACCGGGTCGCCCAGGTGGAGGAGTTCCTCGACGCGCTGAAGCGTATCCAGGCGGGCGGCGCCGCCATCGATCCGGAGGTCGTACGGCAGTTGGTGATCCGGTCGACGCACAGCGACCCGCTGGCCCGGTTGACTCCTCGCGAGCGCAGCGTCCTCGAGACCCTGGCCCAGGGGTACACCAACGCGGCCATCTCGGAGAAGCTGCACGTCTCCATGAGTACGGTCGAGAAGAACCTCAACGCGATCTTCGACAAGCTGGAACTCGCGCACACGACGGGCTACAACCGCAGAATCCTGGCCGTGCTCCGCTATCTGGAGTCCTGAACGACCCGGTCGCCAATGCCGGCCTCCTCGGCGAGTTCGAGCGGCACATCGAGGGCGACATGGTCCTCGAGCGCGAAGCCCGTCGAGTCGAAGACGGTCGTACGGTCCCGCTGACGGGCCGCCGTCCCGGGCTCGGCGCACAGGGTCATCAGGTCGGGGCCGAGGTCACCCGCCTCCAGCTGCCGGCACTCCCCCTCCCGCAGCGCCCGCACCACGTGGTCCGGCGCCACGAAAGCCGGCTCCAGGACTGCCTTGGGGACCTCGAACTTGCCGATGAGGTCCGCCCCGGATCCTCGGTCGCTCCGGTGGCCAGGCGAAGTTCGTCGTTCGCGCCGACAAGCCCTCCCACGTAACCGACGAGCAGTTCGTCCTCGCCTTGACCCGCTGCCACCGTCAACACTCGCGCTGCCGTGGCCGGTTCCTTCGGATCGACCAGCGCCGGCGGGTCGGCATCGGCCGGACCGCACAGCCCGCCCGGTGCGCGCGCCGGGCCGTGCACCGTGGTCGGCGCCGGAGGACGCAACTGGGCCTCGTGGCCATACAGCCTGTCGCGCCGACAACCGGCCCGGCAGTTCGCGCGCTTGGCCGCCTTCTTGAAGCTTGTCGTCCAGCGGACGGAAGCCGAAACGGTCGTCTCCGGCGGCCTCGCCACGGCGTACGAACTCCTCGGTCTCGGGGCTGCCGACGACAGCCGGCAGACTCGCCACCCACTTCTTCTTCTCGGGCCTGTCCGCTCGTTCCCGGAAGCCGTGATGGCGCACGCACAGCCCTGGCGGGCCGCACCGTAGTGGCAGTCGGACAGCCGCAGCCCGACCGCCTCAGCGGGCCGGAGACCTGCGTAGTGGAGCACCGCGCAGAGCACCGCGAAGAACGCCACTGGACCCCGACCACGCCCGCCCTCATCCCGAGACTTTGGCCTGGCGGCTGTGGTCGGTGGGCGGGGAGCCGGCGGTCCGTTGGTTCTGGCGTGCCAGGGGGATGAGGAGCATGGCGGCGGCAAGTGTTGCGGCTGCTGTGACCGCGCCCGAGATGTGCAGCCCATGGACGAAGCCGTCCGCGAAACCCTCGGTTCCGGGACTGCCGCCGGCGGTGGTGGCGACGATGAGCCCGAGGACGGCGACTCCCAGTGCGGTGCCCGCCTGCCGGGTCGTACTGATCGTCGCGGCGGCCAGCCCCGACTGCCGCACCGGCAGTGCGGCCACCCCGGCGAGCTGCGTGGGACCGATGGCCGCACCCATGCCCGCGCCGAGGACCACGGAGACCCCGGTGAGGGTGCCGAGCCCGGTGTCGACGTCGAGCAGGAGGAGACCGGTGAGCCCCGCCGCCGACACCAGGTAGCCGGCCACCATGACGCGGATCGATCCGAACTTCGCGCAGAGGGTGCTCGCGACGGGTGCCACGACGCAGATGGACAGCGTCAGGGGCAGGAAGCGCAGCCCGGTCTGGATGGCCGAGTGCCCCTGGACCTGCTGGAGGTAGAGCGAGAGGAGGAAGAACACCGCGCTGGTGCCGAAGCCGAGGACGAAGGAGCAGACGTTGGGCACGGTGAACCGCGCCTCGCGAAAGAGCCGTACCGGCAGCATCGGGCGGGAGCTGCGGCGTTCCCACCGGATGAAGAGCACCAGCGCGACGAGGGCCGTGCACAGCGGTGCCACCGTGTGCGCGGAGGCCCAGCCGCGGGCGTGGCTCTCGATGAGTCCGTAGGTGAGCGTGCCGAGCAGCACCAGGGCGAGGATCTGGCCGGCGAGGTCGAGGTGGGCGTGGTCCGGATCGGACGTCTCCGGCAGGGAACGGGCGCCGAGCCAGAGGATGAGCAGGCCGACCGGCAGGTTGATCAGGAAGATGGCCCGCCAGCCGACGCTGTCGACCAGTACGCCGCCGAGCAGCGGCCCGATCAAGATCGCGGATCCGCCGACGGCGCCGTTCAGGCCGATGATGCGGGCGCGTTCGGACGGCTCGGGATACGCCTGGGCGAGGTTCGACAGCGTGCCGGTGAAGATGAGTGCGGCCGCGGCCCCTTGGAGCGTACGAGCGGCGATCAGGGCGCCGATGGACGGGGCGAGGGCGCAGCCGAGCGAGGCGAGGGTGAAGACGGCGACACCGGCCAGGTAGGTGCGCTTGCGGCCGTACCGGTCGCCGAGCACTCCGCCGGCCAGCAGCAGCGCGGACAGGGGCAGGGTGTAGGCGTCGACGGCCCACTGCATGCCCGAGGTGCCGGTGTTCAGGTCGGATTCGATATCGGGCAGTGCGACGGTCACGATCGAGACGTCCAGCAGGGCGATGAACGCGCCCAGCATCAGTCCCAGGGGCAGCTGCCGTCCGGGGCGTTGAGACATGAACCATCCTTCGACAACGGTTTTCATTGCGAGGCGTCCAGCGTCCGACCTAAAGTCGGCTTCATGTCAACCACCGGCCCGGCGTCCCCTGCCCGGAGCATCGGAGAGGTCGCGGACCGCTTCGACGTCGCCGTCTCCACCCTGCGCTGGTGGGAGCGGTGCGGTCTGCTCAGCCCGGCCCGCGTCTCGGGACGGCGCGTGTACGACGACGCCGACATACGCCGGATCGCGGTGATCCAGCTCCTGCAGAAGACCGCGCTGCTGAGCCTGCCGGAGATCTCGGCCCTGCTCGACGGCACGAGCAAGGACCAGGACTGGCGCACGGCGGTGGGCGCACGCGTCGACGAGTGCGAGGCACAACTCGCCCGCCTGACCGCCGCCCGCGCCTACCTCACCCACCTGCTGTCCTGCCCGAGCGACCACCCCACCGGCCAATGCCCGTACCTGGCCGAGGAGATCGACACCTACCTCGCCACCGGCCGCGTACCCACGCCGCCAAGTTGACCGCCCGCTGGTCGAGTTGGACCAGCACCCGCACCGCGGCGTCCTGCGGACACGGCCCCGAACGCGCCCCCGGCACCCGGCACCCGCCTGCTCCGCAACACGCCCGCAGCAGACGTGAGGAATCTCCCGCCGCGGCACGGGAACCAACTCGCCCTGCCGGCCGACGCCTTGGGCGGGATCGCCGCAAGGACGCCTGTTGCGGGCTCGTTCATCACCCGCGGAGCATCCTGACAAGGGCATCACTCATGCCTTGCCCTTGCGCGGTTGTCGGATGACACCCCCTCGTACAGCTGTCTGATGACACCATGTCGGTATGACTACCGGGCTCGCGTCTCGCGCCGCACGAGCCGCGATCTTCGCGGCCGTCTGCGTGCTGACGGCGGCTCTGGGGCATGCCTGGGCGTCCGGTGTCTCTCCGTCGTGGTTCGTCCTGGGGAGCGCCTTCATCGGGATGGCGTCGGCCGCGTGGTGGGTTGCCGGGCGTGAGCGCGGGGCCCTGGTCGTGACCGGCTCAACGGTCGTGGCCCAACTCGGCCTGCACTCCCTGTTCGGTCTGCTGCGGCCGGCTCCGACGGCCTCCGTGTCGGACATGGAGCACGTCGAGCTCATGAAGCGCATGAGTCACGAACAGCTCATGGAGCACATGGACAGCATGAGCGGCATGGGTGGCATGAGCGGCATGGACATGAGTTCCATGGGCATGATGGCGCCCGGTGGTCACACCTCCACCCCCATGTTCGCGGCGCACTCGCTTGCCGCCCTGGTGTGCGGGCTGTGGCTATGGCGCGGTGAATCCGCGGCGTTCCGGCTCGGCCGCGTACTCGCCGCCGCGGTGTTCGTACCGTTGCGGCTGGCTCTGCGGATCACGGGTCCAGTGCCCCGTCCGCAGCCGCCCGAACGTCCGGTGACCCCACGCCCGGCACGCAAGCTACGGGCGGCACTGCTGCAGCACGTCGTCTCGCGAAGAGGTCCTCCGGGGTACGTGGCCCACTGCTGACCGTCCGTCCCTGACGGACGGAGTACCGGCGTGCCCGTCTGCCGCACGCACCGTGCGGCGGCACCGAACCGCACCGCACGCCGGCCCTTGGCCCATGGCGCTCCGGCGTGCCCACCCGCCGTGGACGCGACGCGTCCGGAGTGCCCCGACTGCCGGGCCGCGTCCCGTCGTTCCCTGGCGCGCGCCGGCAGCATCCCGAAGGACCTTTTGCGATGATCCCTGCCCTTGCCGGGCTTGCCCCGAGGCCATCCGGTCCGGGGAACGACGAAGAAGAAGTGACCGACTGGGCGCTGGCCGCCCGCAACGGCGATCCCATGGCCGTCGAGCGCTTCGTCCGGGCGACCTACAGCGACGTCTGGCGGTTCGTGGCACACCTCAGTGGCGACACGCACGGCGCCGACGACCTGGCCCAGGACGCCTTCCTGCGCGCCCTGAACAGCCTGCCGCAGTTTGCCGGCCGTTCGGGCGTCCGCACCTGGCTCATGGCGATCGCCCGCCGGTCGGTCATCGACCGCTACCGGTACGCCTCCGCCCGCCCCCAGGTCGCCGAGACCGCCGACTGGCGGACCGCGGCCGAAAGTACCCAGCCGTCCGGTCTGCCGGGTTTCGAGGAGGGCGTGGCGCTGCTCGACCTGCTCGACGAGCTCGATGCCCCGCGCCGCGAGGCGTTCGTACTGACCCAGCTCCTCGGACTGTCCTATGCCGACGCCGCCTCCGCCGTGGGATGTCCGATCGGTACCGTCCGCTCCCGGGTGGCCCGGGCCCGCGAGGACCTGAACGCCTTGCTGTGGGCCGCGGAGGCATCCGGGGAGCCGGAACGTCAGGAGCGGGAATTCAACTGTCCCTACTAGTAGTCGGGGCGCGGGGGCGTCTGGTTCCCGGCTCCTGTCGAGAATCGGAAGCACTGGGAGCGTGCGGGGCGCGTTCCGTTCCGCCCGCGCCTCCACTACCGCGCCAGCAAGCGCTTTCCGCCCGGACGGCGGGGGTACGCCCCTTGCTGTCCGGGCGGAGATTCGGACCTCGGACCTCGGAATCCTGGAGATATCTGTGACACCGGAGATAGAGAACGCCTTCGCCGCGATTCGGGACGTGTACGGATCGGAATCGATCGTGCGGGTCGAGGAGATGGTGGGGGCGAAGACCCAGCAACGGCATCCTCTCCAGAAGGGCGCCAAGTGGGTTATGCCGGGAATTTCTCAGCAGCCCTGGCACGATCCGTACGGGCACCCCGAACTGAGCCCGGTGGTACACGCGTTGGAGGCGAATCACGCCTCGATCAAGTCAGAACTGGAAACCGCCTGGACGGCCCGCCGGAACGCGTTCTCGGACTACGAGCACTACCTCACACGCCAGCAGGACTGGCAGGCCCTGTATTTGTTCCGCAAGGGCGCGCTGGTCGAGGAGTCGGCCGGCACGGTGCCCACCGCGTTCAAGGTACTGAAGGAACACGCCGTCGACACGGAGAAACTCTGCCCTCTCCTGGAGTGCCACTTCTCAACCCTGCTGCCCGGCGCGGCGATCGCCCCGCACTGCGACCTGTGGAACTTCAGCATCAATCTGCATCTCGCCGTCGACATCCCGGAAGGGTGCGGCATCACGGTCGCGGGCGAGACCCGTACCTGGGACGAGGGCAAGTGCCTGCTCTTCGACTACTCGTTCGAGCACGAGGCGTGGAACCGCGGCGTCCGCCCGCGTACGTGTCTGCTCGTCGACCTCTGGCACCCGGACACCACCGTCCCCGAGCGGGCGGCGCTCGTCGCGCTCATCACCGAGATCCGTACGTTGATGGGCGAGGCCTGAGCGAACGCCGTCCGTCGTCACAGTGGGCCCGGGCTCACTGTCACCGCGGTGACCCTGACCCGGCCGGAGTTCTGGAACCACAGGTCGAAGCGCACCTTCTCCCCGAGTTCCAGCGACGGCGGGTCGAGGACCGTCACCTTGATGGTCGACGGGTCCATGCGCAGGCTGCCGCCGGCGGGAACGGTGACGGGGTCGATGGACTTCGTACGGCTCTCGCCGTTCTCCGAGACCGTGCGGGCGAGCACGGTGACCCCGAGGTCCAGGGATGAGACGGACTCCAAGGTGTCCTTGTCGCCACCGGTGTTGCGGATGTAGAAGAAGGCCGCGGTGTTGGCGGAGTCGGCCGGCTGGAAGATACGGCCGTCGCTGACACTGATCTTCTGCGGTGGATCGCCGGCCGCCCCGGTCGCCGTGTAGGCGGTGAGCAGCAGCAGAACCGCCGCGCACGTGCCGGTCGGTATCAGCGCGGAGCGCACGGCGCCGGATGCGGCCAGTCGGCGCCACAGCGGGGCAGGGCGGTCAGCGGGCGCTGCTGACGCTGAGGTCATCGGATTCCTTCCGGGGACGGGTGTCGTCGGCGCCTTCCGTGTGACCGGAGTCGCGTGGAGCGGCCTGGAAGGCCCGCAGCCGCAGGCTGTTGGCGACCACGAGGACGGAGCTGGCGGACATCGCCACGGCGGCGAACATCGGGTTGAGCCAGCCGGTGGCGGCCAGCGGGACGGTGACGACGTTGTAGCCGAAGGCCCAGATGAGGTTGGCCCGGATGGTGGTCAGGGTCCTGCGGGTGAGCCGTACCGCTTCCACGACGGCCTGCATGTCCTCGCGTACGAGGGTGATGTCGGCCGCGCCGATCGCCGCGTCGGTTCCGCTGCCCATGGCGATGCCCAGGTCGGCCGAGGCCAGGGCGGCGGCGTCGTTGACTCCGTCGCCGATGACCGCCACGCGCCGTCCGTCCGCCTGGAGCATCGCGACGATGTCCGCCTTGCCCTCCGGGGTGATCCCGGCGTGCACCTCGTCGATGCCCACCTGTTCGGCCACGGCGTGGGCGGCGGCCGGGCTGTCGCCGGTCACCAGGATCGGCTCGATGCCGAGTACCTGCAGTTGGAACACGGCTTGGTCGCTGGAGGGCCGCAGGCTGTCGCCGACGGCGAGGACGGCGACGGGGCGGCCGTCCTCTTCGACGACCACGGCGGTGTGCGCGGCGGCTTCGGCACGCTCCAGGGCCTGCCGCAGCGTGTCGGGCAGTACGGTGTCGGGCCGCGGGCGCCCCACGGAGACCTCGCGGCCTTCGACCCGGCCGCGGACCCCGGACCCGGCCACGGCCCGGAAACCGGTCACCGGTGGCAGCGGCGCGCCGTCCGCGGCGCGGCGCGCGGCGGCGACGACGGCGCGGCCGATGGGGTGTTCGGAGCCGTACTCGACCGCTCCGGCCAGCCGCAGAACCCGCGCCGCGTCCTGGTCGGCGGCGCTTACGGTCGTCTGCAGGAGCGTCATGTGGCCGGTGGTGAGGGTGCCCGTCTTGTCGAAGACCACGGTGTCGACGCGCTGCAGCCGCTCCAGCGCCTCGGGCCCCCGGATGAGCACGCCGAGCTGCGCACCGCGCCCGGTGGCCGCCAGGAAGGCGGTCGGCGTGGCCAGGCCGAGCGCGCAGGGGCAGGCGACGACGAGGACGGCCACGGCTGCCGTGACGGCCGACTCGCCGTCCGCCCCGGCACCGAGCCAGAAGCCGAGCACCGTGCACGCCACCGCGATGATGGCGGGCACGAAGACACCCGCGACGGAGTCGGCGAGCCGCTGGATGCGGGCCTTGCCCGCCTGGGCGTCGGTCACCAGCCGGGTGATCCGGGCAAGCTGGGTGTCGGCACCGACCGCGGTGGCGCGGACCACGAGCAGCCCGCCGGCGTTGACGGCGGCGCCCACCACGGCGGATCCCGGGCCCACCTCCACCGGGGCGCTCTCGCCGGTGACCAAGGACAGGTCCAGAGCCGAACTGCCCTCGGCCACAACCCCGTCCGTGGCGACCTTCTCCCCCGGCCGCACCACGAACTCCTGCCCTACCCGGAGTTCGGAGATCGGGACCCGGCGACTGTCGCCGTCCTCCCTCAACTCGACGTCCTTGGCCCCGAGTTCGGCGAGCGCGCGGAGCGCCGAACCCGTTCCGTGCTTGGCCTTCGCCTCCAGGTACCGGCCGGCCAGCACGAAGAGCGGCACGCTCACCGCCGCTTCCAGATACAGGTGGGCGGTACCGGCCTCGGCGCCGGGCAGCAGGTTGAACGGCATACGCATGCCCGGTTTGCCCGCGCCCCCGAAGTACAGCGCGTAGCCGGACCACAGGAAGGACGCGACCACGCCGAGGGAGACCAGGGTGTCCATGGTCGCCGCGCCGTGGCGCAGTCCTTTCACGGCTCGTTCGTGGAACGGCCAGGCGCTCCACAGCACGACCACCGTGGTGAGGTTGAAGCAGATCCACTGCCAGTAGTCGAACTGCAGGGCCGGGACCATGGACAGCACCAGTACGGGCACCGAGAGCATGATCGTGATCCGCAGCCGGAACCGCTCGCTCTCGCCGGCGGCGGCCTCCGGCGATTCGCCCGACGCCTCCTGGTTCTCCGGTGCGGCGGGCGGCAGTTCGGCGGTGTAGCCCGCCTTCTCGACCGTGGAGATCAGCTCCTGCGAGGTCACCGCCGCGGGATGGGAGATCCGGGCCCGTCCGGTGGCCAGGTTGACCGTCGCCGTCACGCCCTCGACCCGGCCCAGCTTCTTCTCCACCCGCCCCACGCAGGCGGCACATGTCATCCCGCCGACCATCAGATCGGTGGTCACCGGGGATTCGTCCTGCGCCGGACGGTGGTCCGCGGACGTCATCGGCTCTCCCCCGCTGTGCGGTCCACGGCACCCATGCCGTGCATGTCCGACATTCCCGGCTCTCCGCCACCTCCCGGGTCTTCCACGGTCCGGTGCATTCCCGGGGCCACAGGGCCCGCCATGCGTCCGACGGCATACGAAGCAGCCGTCAGCGCGAACAGGAGCAAGATAAACCCCAGCAGAACAGGGGGTACGACGAAACTTCCCTTTTGGGTATCGGCCGACGGCATCAGAGTGCCTCCATGTGCTGCCATGAACTCCTCATGCGATATACCGTACGGGGGTACCGGGGAGAATCTCCACCCGGCCGGTGTGATGAAAAATCCCGGCACCACAGGGAACCAGGACGACTTCCCGTCCGACTACCAGAAAAGGGTTCCTCTTCATTCGCATCGGGAGTGAGTTACAACACGGCGCCAATTCGATCGAATTTGTAATCGATCTGGTCATCCATTCAACTTCCGGCCACCCCGCACGTGGCCGAAAATAGCGGGTTTGGTTGAGTCATCGCCATCAACGGGCCGCACCGGAAAATCACGGCCGATACGACCTCTGATCACCTTGGATTACCAGGTGCGCCCGGGTCCTCGGGATGTCGGCTCCCGGCATCGAGAAAGGACTGAACCGGTTCAGCAACCGGAATCTGAGCCAGTCCAAAAACAGGGGGAGATGGCTTGTGGCAGTGCACGGAGTGAGCCACGATCCAGAACAAGCCGCGCTCCGGGCGAGTCATTCACAGCCCACGAGCCGGCGAATTCGATGCGCAGCACATGTTCAGGGTCGCTGCCACCGCGATCAACTATCGCGGTGGTGCACGTGAAGCAAGGGATCCACCGCGCACGGCCTGGTGGACCTCAAGGGGGATTGTCCGGAAATGTCTGCACTGAAATCGCCATCCGCTCCACCGCGCCAACGTCTCGGACTGCCCCTGCTCGTCCTTGCCACAGCGCAGTTGGTCATCTCGCTCGACTTCAACATCGTCTACGTCGCCCTCCCCGGCATCGGCAGCGGGCTCGGCTTCTCCGACCAGGACCTCCAATGGGTGGTCAGCGCCTACGTCGTGGCCACCGGGGGGTTCCTCCTGCTCGGCGGGCGAGCCACCGACCTACTCGGCAGACGCCGGATCTTCGTCCTCGCCGCGCTGCTGTACGCCGTCTCGTCACTGGTGGGCGGGCTGTCCGGTTCCGCCGGCGTACTCGTCGCGGTGCGCGCCGTCCAGGGCATCGGCGGGGCCCTGCTGTTTCCCGCCACCCTCTCCCTGATCAACACGCTCTACGACGAGGGCCCGAGCCGTAACCGGGCACTGGCCGTATGGGGAGCCGCCGGAGCGGGCGGACTGTGCTTCGGCTCGCTGCTTGGCGGAGTCCTCGTGGACGCCTTCGGCTGGCCGTCGGTGTTCCTCGTCAACATCCCGCTGGCCGGCGGGATCGCGCTGGCCGGCGCACTGCTCTTCCCCGCCGACGGGCCGCTGTCCCGGCAACGGGATTTCGACCTCCCGGGCGCCCTGACCGCCACCGCGGGGATCACGCTGCTGGTCTTCGTCCTCGTGCACGCACCCGAAGCCGGCTGGGGCAGCCGCACCGTCCTGATCTGCGCGGCCCTCTCCGTCGCCCTGCTGTCGCTCTTCGCCCGCATCGAGGCGCGTACCAGCGATCCCCTCACACCGGCCCGGATGTTCGCCCACCGCGGCCTGGTCGGCGCCATGGCCCTGACCGCGCTGTTCAGCGCCACGTTCAGCTCCGTGCCCTACTTCCTGACCCTGTACTTCCAGACGGTGCACGGCTACAGCGCGCTGGGCACCGGACTCGCCTTCCTCGTGCCCGCCGTCGTCGTCGCCGCCGGAACACAGGCGGGCGAGAAGGCCGTGTCCGCCCTCGGGGTACGCACCACGATGCTGGGCGGCATGGCCGTGGGGGCCGTCGGCGCGCTGCTGCTCGCCGTCTCCCTCTCCGATGACGGCTCGTACGTGCGCCTGCTGCCCGGCATCGTGCTGCTGAGCCTGGGCCAGGGCGCCGCCTGGACCGGCATGTGGATCGCGGCCGCGGCCGGTGTCGCCCCCGGCGACCAGGGCATCGCCTCCGGCATGGCATCGACCACGCTGCAGGTGGGCGGCGCCGTGGGTCTGGCCGTGCTGGTCGCCGTCGCCAACGCCGGAGGCCACGACCTCGCCGGCGCCGCCCTGCTCGACGGGGTCCGTGACGCCGTGTACGTCATCGCCGCCGGAATCTGTCTCGGCGCCGTGGCCATCCTCACCCTCCGCAGGCACTCCCACCGGTAGAGGCCGCCACACCGCACCCGGCCTGCCCCGCCCTGCCCGCAGCCCCCCTCCCTCCTGTCTCTGAGCACCCGCACATCCGCACCCAGAGCACGACCACGAGGAGACACCGCTGTGTCCAGCATGTCCGCACGCCCGTTCAGCCCCTACGACCCGCCCCCCGCACCGCCGGAGCGGTCAGCCGTCCTGTGCGGGCTGGCCGGCTGGGTCCCCCCGAACGTCGTGACCAACGAGGAACTGTCCCAGCGGCTCGACACCAGCCACGACTGGATCCGAACCCGGACCGGGATCAACCAGCGGCACGTCGCCGAGCCCGGCCAGGCGACCTCCGACCTGGCGGTGGAGGCCGGCCGACGCGCGCTGCTCTCCACGGGCACACAGACCGCGGACGCGGTCATCGTCGCCACCACCTCCCCGGACCGCTCCTGCCCGGCCACCGCCCCACTCGTCGCCGACAGACTGGGCCTGACGGGAGCGGCGGCGTTCGACATCAGCGCCGTCTGCACCGGATTCGTGTACGGACTGGCCACGGCCGCCGGTCTGATCGCGGCCGGTGTGGCCGAACGGGTCCTGCTCATCGGCGCGGACACCTACTCCACGATCGTCGACCCGCAGGACCGCGCCAACGCGATCATCTTCGGGGACGGGGCCGGAGCGGTCGTCCTGCGGGCCGGACGACCCGACGAGCCCGGCGCCGTCGGCCACTTCGACCTCGGCAGTGACGGCACCGGGGAAGAGCTGATCATGGTGGCGGCCGGCGGCTCCCGGCAGCGGTCGGCGCCGGGCGAGGTGAGCCCGCGGGACCACCATTTCTCGATGCGCGGCAAAGAGGTCTACCGGCATGCGGTCACACGTATGACGGCCTCGGCACGCACGACACTCGCCCTCGCCGACTACAAGGCCGAGGACATCGACCACTTCGTTCCCCACCAGGCGAACCTGCGCATCCTGCGTTCGGTGGCGGAAGACCTCGGACTGCCCCCGGAACGCTGCGTGTCCAACGTCGGGTCCGTGGGCAACACCGGCGCCGCGTCCATCCCCCTCGCGCTGGCCGACGCGGCCTCCGACCAGACCATCCAGCCGGGGGAGCGCGTCCTGCTGACCGCGTTCGGAGGCGGCCTCACCTGGGGCTCCTGCCTCCTGAGCTGGCCCGACCTCCCCCGGATCAGCCATCCGTACGACAAAGGAGGAGTACTCGCATCATGAGCACCACCTACGACCAACTGGTCGCGATCCTCGCGAAGTTGCACGATGCGCCCGCCGGCCGGATCCGCCCGGATGTCACCTTCGCCGGGCTGGACGTCGACTCGCTGACCATGGTCGAGATCAGCATGCGCATCGAACGTGACCTCGGCGTCACCGTCGAGGACAACGAACTCCAGGAGGACCTCACGCTGGACGCGACCGCCAAGCTCATCGACTCGAAACTCGCCCGGTAACCGTCACCAGCAGAAAGCGGAGAACCATGGAGATCAAGGCACAGACCGGCAAGGAAATCGGCGCCGCCGTCGAGGGATTCGACTACGCCACCGCCTCACCGGCGGACATCGAGAAGCTCAAGGAGACGGTCTACACCAAGAAGATCGCGGTCCTCAAGAACCAGGACCTGACGCCGCAGCAGTTCCTCGAACTCGGCGAGCTGCTGGGCCGTCCGGAGACCTACTACGAGCCCATGTACAAGCACCCGGAGGTCGAGGAGATATTCGTCTCCTCGAATGTACCGAAGGACGGCAAACAGATAGGCGTGCCGAAGACAGGCAAATTCTGGCACGCGGACTACCAGTTCATGCCGGACCCGTTCGGCCTCACCCTCATCTACCCGCAGGTGATACCCGAGAAGAACCGGGGCACCTACTTCATCGACATGGGGAAGGCGTACGAGAGGCTCCCCGAGGAACTCAGGAAGGAACTCGCGGGAACGTACTGCCGGCACTCGGTGCGCAAGTACTTCAAGATCCGTCCGCATGATGTGTACCGGCCGATCTCCGAGATCATCGACGAGGTCGAGACGAAGACCCCGGCCGTCGTCAAGCCGGCCACCTTCACCCACCCCATGACCGGCGAGACGGTCCTCTACATCAGCGAGGGCTTCACCGTCGGCATCGAGGACGAGGACGGCAAGCCGCTGGAGTCGGACCTGCTCCACCAGCTCTTCGAGGCCACCGGGCAGCTCGACGACACCTTCGCCCACGGCAACATCCACCTGCAGAGCTTCGAGAAGGGCGACCTGCTGGTCTGGGACAACCGCAGCCTCATCCACCGGGCCCGGCACACCACCACGCCCGAGCCGACCGTCTCCTTCCGGCTGACCGTGCACGACGAGCGCAAGCTCTACGAAGAGGCCGCGGCATGAGCGCGAAGGCCGCCGTCCAACTGGATTCACCGTTACGGGAATTCGAAAGCGACGATGAACTCCTGTTACAGGTACTGAGGCCGTACAAGGCGAACTGCAAGTATCTCAAATCCGCTTCGGTCAGCTCGCAGTCCGGTCGTGTGACGGCGCAGTGCGAGTTCGCCATCCCGGAATCCTGCTATATCGACGACACCGGGCATCTCAACGCCGTCGAGGTGAACATCAGCTACAACCAGATGATGTACTACGCCGTCGCCAAGTCGGTGAAAGAGGGTCTGCTGGAGGACTTCAGTACGTGGACACTTGACGACTACTGGCGCCATCAGCTCCCGGACATCCTCATCGCCCGCTTCGGCGGTAATTTCCGGCGCCCCATCAACGCCCGCTCCTTCTCCGGAGAGATCGAATTCCTGTCGGTGGAAAGGCGGTCACCCGGCGGAAACCCGCTGATTGTCGCCGACACCTCCTACCGCTACTGGGACAGCGCGGGCGGCCGATGCGACGGCGAAGTGAAACTCGCCGTCGTGAACGGACCGTAAGCAGGAACCGATCCCCCGGCGCGCCGCCGCCACCTGGCGGCGCGCTTTCGGACGACCCAGAGCGGAGAGCCCGGACATGGCCGAACTGTCAGCACCGCTGAAGACCGGCAGCGAACTGCACCACCCGGAACTGAAGACCCTTGTCGACACGGCACACTTCCACGCCGAGCACCGACCGCTGGCCACCGCCGTGCTCTGCGAAGGGCGCAGCCTCACCTACGAACAGCTCCACCGCGAGAGCAACCGCGTCGCCCACGCCATCCGCGCCGCGGGAGCGGCTCCGGGCGCCCGGATCGCGTATCTGGGCAAGGAGTCCGAGCACTACTACGAGATCCTCTTCGGGTGCGCCAAGAGCGAGACCGTCCTGGTGCCCATCAACTGGCGGCTGACCGCTCCCGAGGTCAGCCACATCCTCCAGGACTCCGGGAGCGAACTGCTCTTCCTGGAGGAGGACTTCGCGCCCGTCCTGGAGCGACTGCCGGCCGCGCCCCCGAAGACGGTCGTCCGGCTGGGCTCCGCCGACGGCTTCCCGGCCTGGAAGGCGGCCCGGCCCGACACCGACCTCGTACCCTCCGCCGACCCCGACACCCCGGTCGCCCAGCTCTACACCAGCGGCACCACCGGCCTGCCCAAGGGTGTCGTCCTGGCCCATCGCAGCTTCTTCGCGATCCGTGACGCCCTCGCGGGTGCGGGTCTCGACTGGATCGACTGGCGCACCGGCGACACGGCCCTGGTCGGCATACCCGGATTCCACGTAGGCGGTCTGTGGTGGGCCACCCAGAACTTCAACGCCGGCGTGACCGTCGTGGCGATGCGCGCCTTCGCGGCCCGCGACGCGATCGACCTCATCCGCGACCTGGGCATCACCACCGCCTGCGTCGTCCCCGCGATGCTCCGCATGATGCTGACCGAACCCGGGGCCGCACCGGGTGACTTCACGACACTCCGCAAAATCGTGTACGGCGGGTCGCCGATCTCCGAAGCACTGCTCGAAGAGAGCCTGGCCATGTTCGGAGCCGAGTTCGCCCAGATCTACGGACTCACCGAGACCGGCAACACCGCCGTCTGCCTGCCGCCGGCCGACCACGTCCCCGGCCACCCCCGCATGCAGGCAGCGGGCCACCCCTACCCCGGCGTCCGCAGCAAGGTGATCGACGACGACGGCCGCGAACTGCCGCCGGGCGCGATCGGCGAGGTGTGCCTGGCCACCCCGGCCCACATGGTCGAGTACTGGGGTCTGCCCGACAAGACCGCCGAGACCCTGGTCGACGGCTGGATCCACACCGGGGACGCCGGATACGTCGACGAGGACGGCTACATCTTCATCCGCGACCGCATCAAGGACGCGATCCTCGTCGCGGGTGAGAACGTCTACCCCGCCGAGATCGAGAACGCGCTGGAGCACCACCCCGGCGTGGCCGAGGCGGTGATCGTGGGCGCCCCCGACGAGCAGTGGGGAGAGACCGTCCACGCCTTCGTCGTGGCGGTTCCCGGACAGCAACCGGCCCCCCGGGACCTGCACCGCTTCCTCATCGACCGGCTCGCCGGTTTCAAGCTGCCGGCCCGGTACGAGTTCATCGACCACGTCCCGCGCAACCCGAGCGGGAAGATCCTCCGCCGGGAGCTGCGCGACCGCTTCTGGAACGACTCCGAACGCAAGGTCAACTGACCGGCACACAGCTGCGACCCACCAGCCGACCAAGAGAGAGCGACATGTCTGAGCCCCTGACGCCGGCGGGCTTCCGTGCGGACCTGGCGGAGTTCCTGCATCAGCAACCCGACGAAGTCGACCTGGAAGAGAACCCCCTCTACGCGGGCCTGGACTCGCTGCGTATCACCACCCTGGCCGCACGATGGCGGGAGGCCGGCGCGGACGTGAGCTTCCTGGAGCTCGCGGAACGCACCTCGTTCGCCCAGTGGTGGCAACTGTTGTCCGAACGCCAGGCGGGAGCATCCCATGCCGACGCCTGACGCACACGGCGAGCGGCACCCGCTGCTGGCCGGCCAGGAAGGCATCTGGACCGGCCAGCAACTCGACCTGGGCAGCCCCGCCTACAACACGGCCGAATACGTGCGGATCCACGGACCGGTGGACCCCGCCGCCTTCGAGGCGGCGCTGCGCCACACGGTCGCCGAAGTCGAGGCCCTGAACGTCCGCTTCGTCGTCGACGGCCACGGGCAGCCCTGGCAGCAGAGCGTTCCCGGCATCGACTGGCACCCGCACATCGCCGACCTCACCACCGACGCGGACCCGCACCAGGCCGCCCTCGACTGGATGGCGGACGACATCGCCCGCCCGGTCGAACTGGAGCACGGCCCCGTCTTCGGCCACGCTCTGCTGCGCACGGCCCCCGACGAGTTCCTCTGGTATCACCGCGTGCACCACATCGCACTCGACGGCTTCGGCCTCGCCCTGGTCGCACAGCGCGTGGCGCAGGTCTACACCGCCCTGGTGGAAGGCGCGCCCCTCGGCGACAGCGGCTTCGGAACCCTGGAGTCGGTGCGGCAGGAGGAGCGCGCGTACCGCGAGTCGAAGCGCTTCGCGGCAGACCGGGCGTACTGGACAGAGCGGTTCGCGGACCGCCCGGCGGTGGCAAGCCTCGCCGAAGGACAGGCACTCCCGGGGCGGGACTTCCTGCGCCGTGTCACGGACCTCGATCCGGGTGATGTGGAGGCGCTGCACTCCGTCGCCCGCGAGCTCTCGGTGTCCTGGTCCGATGTGGTCCTTGCCGCCACCGCGGCGTACGTCCAGCGGGCCACCGGAGCGCCCGAAATCGTTCTCAGCCTGCCCGCCATGGGCCGCCTCGGCTCGGTATCGCTGCGGGTGCCGAGCATGGTGCGCAACATCCTGCCGCTGCGCGTCGCCGTCGACGAGCAGGACAGCCTGCGCGACCTCGCGGTGCGGGTGTCCGGCGAGCTGCGGGCCGGGCTGCCGCACCAGCGGTACCGCTACGAGCAGTTGCGGCGCGATCTGAAGCTGGTCGGCGGAAAGCGCCGGCTGTCCGGGCCCGGCGTCAACATCATGCCGTTCGAGTACGACCTGCGCTTCGCCGGACACCGCAGCACCGTCCACAACGTGTCCGCGGGGCCGGTCGACGACCTGGCGGTCAACGTGTACGACCGCGCGGGGGGTTCGGGCCTGCGGATCGCCGTCGACGCCAACCCGGACCTCTACGACGAGGCGGAACTGGCCGCACACCAACAGGAGTTGCTCGGCCTGCTGCGCGAGGCGGTCGCCGCGCCGGCCCAGGTGATCGGCGGGCACCGGCCCGTCACCGTGCTCGACGGCGGACCGCTCCCCCGGCCCGCCCGGCCGGTGCTGAGCCTGATCGCCGACCACGCCGCCCGGCGGGGCGGCGCCACCGCCGTCGAACACGACGGGCAGCACATCACCTACGCGGAGCTGTTCGGCTCCGCACGGCACCTCGCGCGGCGGCTCGCGACCCAGCACGTCGGACCGGACGCGCTGGTGGCCGTCGTCCTGCCGCGCGGCATCGACGCCGTCACCGCGATCCTCGGCGTCCTGCTCTCCGGGGCCGCGTACTGCCCGCTCGACCCGGGCGCCCCGGAGTCCCGTACGGCGGCGCTCCTGGAGGACGCGAAACCGGCCCTCGTCCTCACCACCGGCGCGTACGCCGCCCGGTTCCCGGACCGTGACGTGCTGCTGCTCGACTCCCCGGACGCCGATGTCCTGGCACCGGCCTCGGCCGCGGGCGCCGCGGACGATCCGGCGTACGTCATCCACACCTCGGGATCCACCGGCCGACCCAAGGGCGTGGAGATCAGCCACGGCGCGCTGGCCACCTTCGTCGCCGGTGCGGCCCACCGCTACGGGCTGCGCCAGGACGACCGTGTCCTGCAGTTCGCGCCCCTGCACTTCGACGCCAGCGTCGAGGAGATCTTCCTCACCCTGTGCACCGGCGCGACGCTCGTCGTCCGCACCGACGAGATGACCGAGTCGGTGGGCCAACTCATGGACGCCTGCGACCGGCTGCGGATCAGCGTGCTCGACCTCCCCACCGCCTACTGGCACGAACTGGCCTACGCCGTCTCGACCGGCGCCGCGGCCCTGCCCGCCGAGGTGCGGACCGTCATCATCGGAGGCGAGGCCGCGCTGCCCGAACGCGTCGGCCGCTGGCGGGAGTCGGTCGGCCCGTCGGTGCGGCTGTTCAACACCTACGGCCCGACCGAGGCGACCGTGGTCGCCACCGTCGCCGCACTCCACGACCCCGCCCTGGCCCCCGGCGACGTGCCGATCGGGGTCCCGCTGCCCGGCATGCGGGCCGCCGTCGTCGGCGGTGAGCTGTACCTCGTCGGCGACGCGCTGGCCCTCGGCTACCGGGGCGACCGGATGCTGGACGACACCCGGTTCGCGCCGCTGCCCCAACTGCCCGGCAGCCCCCGCGGCTACCGCACCGGTGATCTGGTGCGGCTCGGCGACGACGGACAACTGCGGTTCGTCGGGCGGGCCGACGACGAGTTCAAGATCAGTGGCCACCGCGTGCAGCCGGCCGAGGTCGAGACCGTCCTCCTCGCGCACCCGCGGATCCGTGAAGCCGCCGTGGTCGGCCAGGTGCTGCCGGACGGAACACGGCGGCTCGCCGCACACGTCGTCACCGAAGACCCCGCACCGACGGCGGCCCAGGTCCGGGAACATCTGCGGGCGACGCTGCCGGCGGCGATGGTCCCGTCCGCCGTGGAGTTCACCGACCGGCTGCCCCGCACCGGCTCGGGAAAGATCGACAGGAACGCGCTCAGCACCGTCGTGGAGAGCGTGACCACCACCGCCGCGGCCACCAGCAATTCCCTGGAACAGGCCATCACGGGCATCTGGGAGCAGATTCTGGGCGCCGGGCACATCTCGCCCCACGACGACGTCTTCGACCTCGGAGCCCAGTCGCTCCAGGCCATCCAGGTCGCCAACCGGCTCGGCGTTGAGCTGGCACGGGAAGTGCGCGTCGCCTGGCTCTTCCAGCACCCGACGGCCGCCGAACTCGCCCGCCACCTGGAGCAGAGGGACGCGCCGACGCCGGCCTCCGGCCTTCCGGAGACCGTCCTCGCCGACGCCGTCCTCACCGACGCCGTGCTCGACGAGGACATAACGCCCGCCGCCCTCGTCGGTACCCGGGGCGCGCCGCGCAGGATCCTGCTCACCGGCGCCACCGGATTCGTCGGCTCACACCTGCTGGCCGAACTCCTGAGCGCGACCGATGCCGAGATCGTCTGCCCGGTCCGCGCGACGAGTCCGGCCGAAGCCGCCGACCGCGTCCGCCGGGCCCTGACCGACCAGCAGCTTCCGCTCCCCGCCGACCCGCGGCGCGTCACCGCCCTGCCCGCCGACCTCGCCCGGCCCCATCTCGGGCTCGGTGCCGCCCGGTTCGCGGAACTGGCCGAGACCTGCGACGCGATCTTCCACAACGCCGCGACGGTCAGCATCATGCGCGACTACACCAGCCTGCGCGCCGCCAACACCGAGTCCACCCGCCTGCTGCTGCGCATGGCATCGGTACGTTCGGTCCCGCTGCACCTCGTCTCGACCCTGTCCGTCGCCCCGCCCCGCGGCGCCGCCCCCGAAGTGCCCGAGGCGTTCCTGCCGCCGCACCCCGGGCTCGTCTACGGCTACCAGCAGTCCAAGTGGGCCTCCGAGCGGCTGCTGGAACAGGCCGCCGAGCGCGGGCTGCCGGTCACGCTGCACCGTCTCGGCCGGGTCGTCGGAGCGCCGGACACCGGCTATGTGAACGAGCGGGACTTCCTGTGGAGCGTGCTCCGGTCGGGCATCCCCGCCGGCATCGTGCCCGACCTGTTCGACGCGGAGGTCTGGACTCCGGTGGACTACGTCGCCCGAGCCGTCGTACGGCTGTCCCTGACGACTCCGCCGTCCGGCACGGTCTTCAACCACGCCCCCGTACCGCAGATCCGGCTGGCCGACCTCTACGACTGGGTGCGGGAGTACGGATACGCGGCAGAGCGGCTCCCCTTGGCGCAGTGGCGTACGCGACTGCCCCGTGCCGCCGACGTGGCCGCGACGACCGGCGCGTTCTTCGACTCCTGGTCCGACAACGGTGCCGCCGAAAACAGCGACGCCGAACCCGACCTCGGACTGGGCCACGTCCGGGCCGACAACGTCCTGCGCGGACTCGAAGGCACCGGCATCTCCTGCCCACAGGCCGACCGCGCACTGGTGTTCCGCTACCTCGACCACTGCGTCAAGACCGGAATACTCCCGGCTCCGGCCGCGAGAGAGGTCTGACTTCTGGGAACCCGGGCGGACTTCGCGCCGACTACCTGAGCGGAGTCCGCCCTACCCTCAAGGAGCCCGCATGCTGACGAAACGGCCCGTTGCCGTGGTCCTGGCCGGAGCGCTCTGTCTGGCCACCGCGGCCTGCGGAGCCTCGTCCTCCCCGACGGCCGAGACCGCCGCGGAGGCGAACGCCCCCGGCTACCCCGTGAGCATCAAGAACTGCGGGCAGACCACCACGTACACCAAAGCGCCGAGCCGGGTGGTCGTCATGAACGGTGCCTCCGTCGCCGAGGTCTCCGCGCTGCTGGCACTCGGTCTCGGCGACCGCATCGTCGCCAACGGGCAGTCGTACGGAATGTCCGAGGTCACCGGCCGCGCCAAGGCCATCAAGGCGCTGCCCACCGGGGACATCGAACTCAACGACGCCTACGACATCCCCCGCGAGGCGATGCTGGGCCTGAGCCCCGACCTCGTCCTGTCCACCACGTCCTACGGCTTCGACTCGAAGAACGGCTTCGCGACCCGCGACGACCTCAAGGCCGTCGGCGCCAACAGCTACATCTCCCCCCAGGGCTGCGACCAGGACACCTCCCGGATGACCGTCGCCGACAGCTACCAACTGCTGCGCGACCTGGGAAAGATCTTCCACGTCAGCGACCGTGCCGAGAAGCTCATCGCGGCCTCCCAGAAGAAGATCAGCGACGTATCGGCCAAGGTCAAGGGCGAGAAGGCGCCCAACGTCATGGTGGTGTTCTCCAACATGTCGATGGGCGGCAACGACTTCAGCTCCATCGCGGCCAACGGAATCTGGAACGACATCCTCACCAGGGCCGGCGGCAGCAACGCCTTCTCCGCCGCCTCCAAGACCTCCTTCGCCGACCTCAGCAAGGAGAAGGTCGCCGCCGAGCCCGTCGACGCCCTCGTGGTCATCAGCTACAACGACCCCAACCCCGCGGCGTACGCCCGCGAACTGCTCAAGGAGTTCCCCCAGTGGCCGGCCGCGAAGAACAAGCGTTACACCGTTCTGTCCGACTCGATCTACCTCGGCCCCAGCAACGACCTGGCCGTGGACAAGATCGCCAGGATGCTGCACCCCGACGCGTTCTGAAGCGCCCGAAACGGCTGAACCCCACGCTGGTGCTGGTGGCCCTGCTGGTCGTGCTCGCCGTCGTCATGATGGTGGCGATCAGCATCGGCTCCGTCAACGTGCCGCTGCGCGACGTATGGCAGATCGTTCTCCGCCACCTGGGGGGCGGCGGCGCGACCGCCGACCCGGCCCTGGACCAGATCGTCTGGAACTTCCGCACTCCGCGCGTCGTCCTGGCCGCACTGGTCGGCGCGGGCCTGGCAGTCTCCGGAGTGGTCCTGCAGGCCGTCGTGGCCAACCCGCTCGCCGACCCGTACGTACTGGGCGTCTCCTCCGGCGCCTCCCTCGGCGCCGTCCTCGTCATCACCCTCACCAGCGGCGCCCTCGGCGGGCTCGGAGTGTCCTCGGCGGCGTTCCTCGGCGCCGGCGGCGCGGTGGTCCTGGTCTTCCTCCTCGGACAGCGCGGAGGACGGCTCGCCCCCACCCGGCTGGTCCTTTCCGGGGTCGCCGTGGGCTACCTCTTCCTGGCGGCCACCAGCTACCTCCAACTGCAGGCCACGCCCACCGAACTGCGCACCGTGATGTTCTGGATGCTGGGCAGCGTCGCCGGAGCGAAATGGGGCCAGCTGACCATCGTCAGCATCGTCGTCCTCACCACCACCGTGGTCCTGTCGCTCTTCGGACGGCAGCTGAACGCGCTGCTCGCCGGCGACGAGTCCGCCACCGCTCTCGGCGTCGATGTGCACCGGCTGCGAGCCCTGCTGCTGGTACTGGCCTCGCTGCTCACCGGCACGGTCATCGCCGTCGCCGGCGGGATCGGCTTCGTCGGCCTGATGATCCCCCACCTGGTGCGCCTCGCCACCGGCGCCGACCACCGCCGGCTGCTCCCCCAGTCCGCCCTGGTCGGCGCCATCTACCTGGTCGTCGTCGACCTGCTCTCGCGCACCGTCAACCGCCCCAACGAACTGCCCCTCGGCATCCTCACCGCCCTGTTCGGCGCGCCCTTCTTCCTCTGGCTGCTCCGCCGCAACAAGAGCCTGGACACCGCATGAAACTCACCGTGGAACAGCTCCACATCACCCTCGACCGCCACCCGATCCTGCACGACGTCGCCCTGGAGGCGCAGCCGGGCGACATCGTCGGCCTCGTCGGCCCCAACGGCAGCGGCAAGTCCACACTGCTGCGGACCATCTACCGCTCCCTGCGCCCGCAACGCGGTGTGGTGCGCGTCGACGGCGACGACGTATGGGCCCTGTCCCCCCGCAGTGCCGCCCGTCGCACCGCCGCCGTGCTCCAGGAGTCGGGCGGCGGTCCGACCGGACTGTGCGTCACCGAGATCGTCGCTCTCGGCCGCACCCCGCACCACGGCCTCCTCGGCCGCGACGGCGCCGACGACCACGAAGCCGTCGAGGAGGCCCTCGACCAGTGCGGCGCCCGCCCGCTGGCCGACCGCGACTTCACCTCGCTGTCCGGCGGCGAGCGTCAGCGCGTGCTGCTCGCCCGCGCCCTCGCCCAGCGGCCCAGGCTCCTCGTCCTCGACGAGCTGACCAACCACCTCGACATCCGCGCCCGCTTCGAACTGCTCGACCTGATCCGCTCCACCGGCATCACCACCCTCGCGGTCCTCCACGACCTCGACCTGGCGGCCCGCCTGTGCGACCACCTCGTCGCGCTCCAGCACGGCGAAGTGGTCGCGGCGGGCCCCGTCCTGGACGTCCTGACCCCCGGCCTGCTGCGCGATGTCTTCGGCGTGACCGCCACGGCCGACCGCCATCCCGACGGTGTCGTACGTGTCACCTACGGGGCCAAGCCCCTTGCCCTGGACCTGCTGCCGGAGGAAGCCGTCAGCTGACGGGCCGGTCGTACTGGATGGACCTACGGACCTCGGCCGCCGCCTCCGGGCTGTCGAGACGGGCCACCAGGTGGAGAGCCATGTCGATACCGGCGGACACGCCCGCGCTGGTGACGATGTCCCCGTCGTCGACGTACCGCTCGTCCGCGCGCACGTCGACCGTGCCGTCGATCTTCGCGAGCCGCTCGGCGTAGTTCCAGTGCGTGGTGGCCGGCCGCCCCTTCAGCAGGCCCGCCGCCGCCAGTACCAGAGAGCCGGTGCACACGCTCGCCAACACGGTCCCCTGACGGTGCAGTTCCCGCAGCCGGTCCAGGTGCGCACCGTCCTTCGCCAGGGGACGCGTCCCGTCACCGCCCGGATGCACCAGCAGATCGAGCGCGGGAGCCGTGGCGAGACTCCGGTCGACAACGAGACCGAGCCCCTTGGAACAGCGCACCACCCCTTCCTCCCGGCCGACCGCCAGCAGCCGGACGGGGAACTCCGCCACGTGCGCGGCCCAGAACCCGAGGACCTCCCACGGGCCGACGACGTCAAGCTCTTCGGCATCCTCGAATACGTAGACGCCGATGGTCAGCGAAGAATCCATGCTGCCGGGCTCACCAACTCTCTCTGTCCGCGGGGGGATCGGTTCACGGGCGGGCGGATGGCCGTCGCCCGGTTCGGTGTCGGGAATACCGGTCCGATGCCAGGAAAACCGGTTCCGGTACTCAAGGGGCGAGACCCGCAGAACACGCAGGCTGGACGGGAGCGGATCAGGTGCTGCACGTCGCGCAACGCGGGGCTCTGGGCATCGCGAACCCGCAGTTCGGCGAAGTGCGCCTGCCCGCCCGGACTGCTCACATCGAGGGAGGCCGGTGCTCGCGTGTCCGGCGGGCGCCGGCCCCTCGTGTCACGCGGCCACGGCGGCCGGGGTCGCGGCCGAGTGCTCCCGGCCGGCCGGCTCCGGGCAGTGCTCCTCGGCCTCGGCCAGCATGCCCATGAGGGTCACGCGGGCGCGGGCCACGCGGGAACGGACCGTCCCCACCGGGCAGTCGCTCACCGCGGCCGCCTCCGTGTACGGCAGGCCCAGGAGTTGGGTGAGGGTGAATGCCTCACGGCGTTCGTCGGGCAGCGCGGCCAGCAGGTCGAGGAGGGCGATGCCGTCGTCGAAGCCGGGCAGGTCGTGCGGCTGGGCGTGCTCGACCGCCAGCTGCCAGTCCTGTTCGTCGGACAGCCGCGGGCGGGCGGCCGCGTGCCGGAAGCTGTCGATCACCGCGCGGCGCGCGATGGACAGCAGCCAGGTACGGGCGGAACAGCGCCCCTCGAATCGGTGCAGGCTGCCGAGGGCTCGCAGGAACGTGTCCTGGGCCAGGTCGTCGGCCGCCTGGGGGTCGGCGGCGAGATGGGCGACGTAGCGTACGACGTCGCGGTGCAGGGCCCGTACGAAACGCTCGACGGCGTCCGGGTCGCCACCACGGGCGGCGAGTGCCCAGGCCGTTATCGAGTCGTCGGTCGACGTCGTATTCTCGGGCGAGGTGGGCAGGACAGGAATGGTCACCTGGTGTCCTTCTCGGGTCATCCGGGATCCGGGCCCGCGCGTGGGCGGGGCGGTCCGGCGAGTGGGCTACCGGCCGTACGAGCGCGTACGGCCGAGGCCCGAGGCGCACATGGGCGGCCTCGGGATCACCGGCTGTCGTCAGGCGACAGCGGTCCCCACCGGTGGCCCCCGAGAAGTGATCGCGTGGACGAGCAGGAGTCGCCGCGGCGCCCGTTCCGAGCGGCGGCGTACCCGGACGCGCGGACGGTGCGGTGGCGTGGGCAGGGCGAGCAGCAGCCGCAGCGGTGCGGCCAGCCGGCCGGCCACGGCCCGCAGGATGCGGAAGGCGGCCCGCTCCCCCTGCGCGAGCCACAGGCCGCACAACAACGCGGCCAGCAGGTGGGCGCAGAGCATGCCGAACGACGACGTACCGCCCATGGCGTGACCGAGGTGATCCATGTGTACGGAGTCCATGTGCATGGAGTCCGTGTGCGCGGCGTTCATCGGCATGGAGCCCATGTCGTGGCCCACGGAACCCGTGTCCGTCGAGGCCATGCCCCCGGGCGCCGAAGCCGTCGAAGCCGTCGAAGCCGCCGGGTACGCGTGGGACTGCGCCAGGGCGAACCCCGAATGCAGGGCCGTCTGTACGGCGACCACGACGGACACGATCAGCGTGAGTCCGCGCTCCCGGCCGGCGAGGCACCAGCCCACGGCACCGGTCGCCGCCGCTCCGGCGGCCAAGGACCACCAGGGCACCCCGCTGCCGGACATCATCACGTGCCCCAGGGCGGCGAGCAGCACACAGACGGCCGCGAACACCGCGGCCCGAAGCGTGCGAGAACACCACCCAGCAGTCATGACGGGCCTCATCCTTGCATTCGAGATTCGCTCGTCATGGTGGGGTACGGAAATCGACCCGGCCGCGGGCTCAATTCGGGACGCGTAATCCAGAACACAGCAATGAGCCGGAACTCGACGCGTATTCGGGCCGACTAATAGTGGTGTGTCGGGGCGAAGTGAGTGGAGGTGGAGTAGGCGACCCGGAAGCCGAGGTTGCCCGTCGTGCTGTCGGCGGTGTTGGCCGTGCGGGCGGCGACGCGGTAGCGGTTGCAGTACGAGTCGTGGCACAGGTACGAGCCGCCTCGCATGACGCGCAGCTCCGGGGACTTGGGGTCCCACGGGTCGGCGCACCACTCCCACACGTTTCCGGCGACGTTGTGGAGGCCGTAGCCGTTCGGCGGGAAGGCGTGGACGGGCGCGGTGCCGGAGTAGCCGTCCTCTGCGGTGTTCCTGGTGGGGAAGGTGCCCTGCCAGATGTTGCAGCGGTGCTCGCCGTCGGGGGTGAGTTCGTCGCCCCACGGGTAGCGGGCCTGGTCGAGGCCGCCACGGGCGGCGTACTCCCATTCGGTCTCGGTGGGCAGCCGGCCGCCGGCCCACTCGGCGAACGCCTTGGCGTCGGACCAGCCGACGTGGGTGACGGGATGGTCCCAGCGGCCTTCGAGGCCGCTGCCGGGTCCCTCCGGGGTCCGCCAGGTGGCTCCCCGGACTCCGCACCACCACGGGGTGGCGTCGGGGCGCGGGGAGACGCGTCTCAACTCGCCCGGCAGGAACCGGGCGAAGACGAAGCTCCAGCCATGGCGCTCGGCCTCGGTGCGGTGCCCGGTGTCCGCGACGAAGGCCGCGAAGCGGGCGGTGGTGACGGCGTGGGCCTCGATGGCGAACGCGTCCACGGCCACCTCGCGGACGGGGCCCTCCCGATCGCCGGGGTTCGCGTCCGCGTCCTCGGTGCCCATACGGAAGGTTCCGCCGGGCAGGGCGACGCGGGTGTCGTGGCCGGGCGGCCGGGTGCGGGCGGCGGGCGGCGGCATGAGCGCGAGGTCGTCCGGCCCCGCACCGGCGGCATCGGCGCCGGCGCGGGAGGGGGCGCAGCAGGAGGGCCGGGCCCGGCCTGCGCCCGGTGGGCCGCTCATCGCGTACCGCCGGCCTTCTCCCTCTCGTCCCTCTCGTCCCTCTCGAACGACGACAGGGTGGTGTCGTGGTCGGTCGGCACGTCGTACATGGGTGTCATCCAGTGGAAGAAGTTGTCGCCGCGGTCCCGTAGCAGGCGGTACAGGCGGTGCGTCAACTGTGTGCGTACGGACCGGAGTTCGGGGTGCTCGTAGCGGTTGAGGAGCTCGTGCGGGTCGGTCCGCAGGTCGTACAGCTCGTTGTGCGACTCAGGGTTGACGACCAGCTTGTGGCGCCGGGTGCGCAGCATGCGCTGCGGGTACGGGAAGTGGTGGCCGTGGTACTCGGCCAGGTGGTGCTCGTCCCAGGCGGGCCGTTCGCCGCGGGCGAGGGGCAGCAGGCTGCGGCTGTCGACGGCCGGGGCGGGGTCGCTGCCGGCGAGTTCCAGGATGGTCGCCGTGTAGTCGGTGAGGGAGACGAACTCCTCGCGCACCTGGCCGGGTACGGCGCCCGGCACCCGCAGCAGCCCGGGGATGCGGTAGATGTCCTCGTACATGGCTGGGCCCTTGTCGTGCAGCCGGTGGGCGCCGGTGAACTCGCCGTGGTCGGCGGTGAAGCACACCGCGGTTCGCTCGTCCAGGCCCAACTCCCGTACCGCGTCGAGGATGCGGCCGATCTGCTCGTCGATGAGCGTGACGTATCCCCAGTAGACGGCGATGAGTTTGCGGCTGTCCTCGATCGGCATGGTGTCGAACGCCCACAGCTTGCTGTAGTTGCGCTGCACCGGTGGCTTGCCCGCGAAGGTCTCGCCGACGGAGGCGGGCAGCTCCACCAGGTCCGGGTCGTACAGGTCGAAGTACTCGTCGGGGAGGATGTACGGCAGGTGCGGGCCGAAGAAGTGGGTGGCCAGGAAGAACGGGGCGCCCTCCCCCGCCCGCTCGCTTCCGGCGAAGCGGTGCAGCATCTCGATGGTGCGGGTGGCCAGGTAGTACTCGAAGGTGGCCTCGACGGGCTGGTGCAGGCGGGCCGCCAGGAGGTTGCCGGGGCTGCCGTTGGGGGTCGTGCCGCGCATCCGGTCGCTGATGGCGTACTCGGGAAGGCCGTTCTCCTTGAGGTGGGCCAGGTAGTCGGGGTGATCGACGGGGTTGTGCCAGCCGGCCAGGTCCGGGCCCTGGAAGCCGTAGTCGGCGGCGGTGCGCCGGACACCGCCGTGCCACTTGCCGAGGAGGCCCAGGTTGTACCCCTCGCCGCGCAGTTGCTCGGCGAACGTGAACTGGCCGTCGGCCAGGTCCTCCAAGTACCCCACGTTGCGCTCGTAGTTGGCGAGCAGCTTGTGCCGGAAGGGTGCCGCGCCGGTCAGCAGGCTGGCCCGGGCCGGAGTGCAGATGGCGGTCGGCGTGTAGCAGCTGTCGAAGCGGGTGCCCTGCGCCGCGAGGCGGTCCAGGTTGGGGGTGCGCACGTGCGGGTTGCCGTAGGCGCCGAGGGTGTCGACGCGGTGCTGGTCGGTCATGAGGAAGAGCATGTTGTGGCGCACGGCGGTGCCTTTCGAGTCGTACGGACGTGTCGAACGGACGTGTCGTTCGGACGTGTCGTTCGGACGTGTCGTTCGGACGTGTCGCATCGCCCGGCGAGCGGCAGGGCCGCGGCCCCGGAGGATGCTTCCGCCCTCTCCTACTCGCCCTGCGCCTTCTCGTAGAGGTCGCCCGCGTAGTACTCGCCCGGATCGGGGTTCTCGTCCAGCTGCTTGTTGCGTACGAAGAAGTCGCCAAGTGACCTGAGCCACTTGTCCACTTCACCGCTCTTCGACTTGGCGACCAGGTCCGCGGTGGAGAGGGTGCGGACGTGGGAGGCGTCGGCCTTCGTCTGGGCCTCGGAGACCTCCAGCAGCTTCGCGGTGAGCGCGATGGTCTCCTCGGGGTGTGCCCGGCGCCAGTCGTTGGCCTGGCGCAGCACCTCGACCACCTTGCTGTTCTTCTCTTCCGGCACCTTGTTGCCTGCGACGAACGCGGTGGGGAAGGAATCCCCGGTGTCCTCGGTGCCGGCGACCTCCACCAGGTCCGGCACCTTCTTCTTGATGGTGTCGATGGCCGGATAGAAGAAACCGGCGCCGTCGATCTGCCCGGAGGAGAAGGCGGAGACGATCGTGGACGGATCCATGTTGACCTTGGCGATGTCCTTGTCGGTCATCCCGGCCTCCTCCAGCGCCATGTTGAGGATCATGTCGCCGGAAGTGCCCTCGGGTACGCCGATCTTCTTGCCCTTGAGGTCCTTCATCGACTCCATCCCCGGCTGGCCTATGACCCGGTCCGCGTACGTGAGCGTGTTGATGGCGATGATCTTGGACTGGCCGGACGCGGGCAGCCACATCGCCCCCGGACCGATGTAGCCGTAGTCGAGGTCACCGGCACCGAGCGCCTGGATCTGCACCGGGCCGTTGTTGAACGCCTTCGCCTCCACGGTCAGCCCGGCCTTCTTCCACAGCCCTTGCTCCTCGGCGACCGCCAGCAGACTGGCCCCGTTGTAGTCACCGATGTAGCCGAACCTGACCGTGGAGTCGTCGCCGGAGCCGCTCCCGCAGGCACTCACCGACAGCGACAGTACGAATGCGGCGGGTAGTGCCGTGAGGGCGTGCCTGACCGTGCTTCGGGACATGGTGGATGGATCCTCTCGGTGCGGTGCGGTGCGGTGCAGTACGAGGCTGTACGAGGGTGGGTGGCGGAAAGCCGTCGGGCGGTTACGCGGCCGAGGCGGCTTCGTCCTGGTGGTAGACGGACGTCCAGACTTCGTTGCGGATGTGGCGGAACTCCGGGGACAGCCGGATCTCCTCCGTACGCGGATAGGGCAGGTCCACATCGATGACGCGGTGGATGCGCCCGGGGCCGGCCGCCATGACGACGACACGGTTGGCCAGGTAGACGGCCTCGTCCACGTCATGGGTGATGAACAGCACGGTCCGCTTCTCCTGGCTCCAGGTCGCAAGGAGCTGGTCCTGCAACTGCACCCGGGTCAGCGCGTCGAGAGCACCGAACGGCTCGTCCATCAACAGCACTTGAGGGTCCACCGCATACGCGCGGGCGATGGCGCAGCGCTGCTTCATGCCGCCGGACAGCGTCTTGGGCAGGGCGTCGGCGAACTTGCCGAGTCCGACGAGGCCGATGGCCTCGTTCGCGCGCCGCCTGCGCTCGTCGGCGGGTACGGAGGCGAGTCTGAGCCCGAACTCCACGTTCTGCCGCACGGTCAGCCAGGGGAACAGTGCGTACTGCTGGAAGATCACCCCCCGGTCGGGGCCGGGACCCGACACCGGCTTCCCGTCGACCAGGACGCTGCCCGAGTCGGGCTCCTGAAGTCCCGCGGCCATGCTCAGCAGCGTGGACTTGCCGCAGCCGGACGGGCCCACGACGGTGACGAACTCCTGGTCCGCGATGTCCAGGTCCACTCCGCCGAGTGCCGTGAAGGTGGCCCCCTTCAGCGGGAAGGTCTTCACCACGCCACGGAAACTGATCCTGCTGTTCATCGTCGCTCCTGCCAGCCGGTGAGGCGTCGCTCGGCCAGCAGCAGCAGCCGGTCCATGACGAGCCCGAGCACTCCGATGGTGATCAGTGATACGAAGATCGCGTCCATGTCGAACCAGGTCGCCGCCTTCTGCATCCGGTAGCCCAACCCCTCCTGCGCACCGATGAGTTCGGCGGCTACCACGGTGGCCCAGGACGCGCCGAGGCCGATCCGCATGCCGACGAGGATGAACGGCGTGGACGCCGGCACGACCACCTTGGCGAAGATGACGCGGTCCGAAGCGCCCAGCACCCGGGCGGCGTTGATCAGCGTCCTGTCCACGTCGACGACTCCCTGGAAGGAGGCCACGACGCAGGCCATGAACGAGGCCAGACAGATCACGGCGATCTTCGGCACCTCGCCGATACCGAGCAGCACCACGGCCAGCGGGATCAGTGCGAGCGGCGGGATGGTGCGGAAGAACTGGATGTACGGCTCGACCACGGCGCGCACCACCGGGTACCAGCCCATGAGGAAGCCGACCGGGACCGCCGCGACCACACCGAGGGCGTAGCCGATGAAGACCCGGCGCAGGCTGGCGTACGTGTCGGAGGCCAGCGTGCCGTCGGCGATCATGGTGCCCGCCCTGCTCGCCACCGCCGCCGGCGTGGGCAGGTTCTCGACCAGTCCGAGGGCGGCCACGACGGCCCAGGCGGCGACACCCGCCGCGAGCGCCAGGCCGCCCAGGACCAGTGGCCGGACGGTACGACGCGGTTGTTGCTGCTGCTGCCGCTGCGCGGGGGCGGCGGCCTTGTCGAGAGGGGTGATCACGGCCATGGGTTCCTCACTGGTGGCCTCATGCGTCCTCCTCGGAGACGGGCTGCGGGTAATGGGTGAGCAGGGGGCTTTCATGGAGTACGAGGGCGATGCCGCCCAGCGCGCTGCCGGCCTCGCCGAGCGTGGCGCGCCGTACGTCCACGTGGTGGCGGGCAAGCGGCATCAGGTGCTGCCGCAGGGCCTGTTCGACCGGTTCGAGCAGGGCGTCGCCGGCCTGCGCCAACTCGCCGCCGACGACGATGACGTCCGGGCCGACGGCGTGACAGATCGCGGCCAGTACGCCGCCGACCTCGCCGCCGACGCGGGCGAGGACCTCAAGGGCGGGCGGGTCGGCCGCCGTTGCGGCGTCCAGGAACCGCGCGGGGCTGTCCGCGCTGCCGCCCGCCGCCCGGTAGCGGCGCAGTACCGCGTCGAGTGAGGCGAGGGTCTCCAGGCAGCCGGTCTTGCCGCACTCGCACCGCTCGCCGGCCGGGTCCACGGTGATGTGCCCGAACTCGCCGGACAGCCCGTGTCTGCCCCGGTGCAGCGCGCCGCCCACGACCAGGCCGCCGCCCACACCGTGCGACAGCCGCAGGTAGAGAACGTCGCCGCTGTCCGCCGCCGCGCCCCACACCGCTTCGGCGAGCGCGGCGAGGCGGGTGTTGTTGTCGAGCAGCACCGGCACCCCGAACCGCTTGCGCAGCAGGTCAGGCAGCCCGTCGATGCCCTGCGCGTGGGCACTCTCGCTGCCGGGGTCGGTGGTCGGACCGACCACGCCGACGCCGATCGCACGGAGCGCGCCGAGCTGGACGGCCTGTGCCGGCCCTGAGCCGCCGGCCCCCGACTCCGTGCCCGGCGCACGGGTGGTCAGCGAGTCGAGCAGCCGTACGGCGATGTCCACCCGCTCGGGCCAGGACAGGTCCCCGGCATGCCCCTCGCCGGCCGAACCGACCACTTCGTGGGCGAGGTTGACCGCGGCGACGTGCACGGCGCGGCGCGCGAAGTCGATGCCCACCGCTTCCCCGGCGGCCGGGTTGAGGCTGAGCTTCTCCACCGGGCGCCCCCGCTTGCGCGCCTCGACGTACGGCGTGCCGGCGACCACCGCGCCGCTGGTCACGAGGCCGGCGACGATGTCGTAGAGCGTGGTGCGGGAGAGCCCGCTGCGGGTGCCCAACTCGGCGCGGCTCAGCGGACCGTACTTGCGGAGCAACTCGAGAACGGATTGCTCATGGCCGCGCCGGAGCCGTGTCAGCGGACCGTCGTGTGGGTGCATGCCGGACAGCATGTGAGCGCCGACTATTTTCGTCAATGAGTCGGACGAAATCACTTCGCCCCGCCCACCCTCCAGGGGCAGCCGGTCTCGGCGCTCCCGAACTGGGGTTACCTGGAAGACCTACGCCGCTACCCGGCTCGTAACGCTTCGATAACGCACGGCAGTTGGGGCCGTCCCGACCGAAACCACACCTCCGGCACACCCGATCCGGATTAATTTTCCGGGCTGTTGACGAAATCCCGCGGCCGTTCGCATCCTGTGCGTCATGCCGTCCCCCGGGCGGCCCGACGAGGGAGGACATGGCTGATGCCCGACGACACGAACCGGCCGCCCATCGGCCGGAGAGCCCTGCTGGCAGGTACCGGCGCCCTGGGAGCGGCGGCGGCGCTGCCCGCGACCTCCGTACGGGCGGACCCGGCGACGCGACGTGCACAAGCTGCGGCACACCCGGCGAACTGGCCCGACCCCGAACCGTACGGCCTCGCCGACACCCGCCCCGACCTCTGGCCGCGCGACGACAACTCCTTCGTCCTCCCGCTCGAACCGCGCCCCCGGGACGAGGAACGCGGCACGGTCTGGATGCGGGACACCTACGTCAACTGCTTCACCGTCGGGGGCAGTCCGCTCTACGTCGCCACGGGCACCACCCGGGCGCCCGGCCTCGACGTGGCCGCCCCGTGGAACGACGGCATCTTCGTGTGGGTGTCCCGGTCGCTGCGCGGACCGTGGCGGCTGGCAGACACGACCGGAATCCGCCCGGGCGCCGCCAGGGGCAAGGTGTGGTCGCCCGAGTTCGCGGGTGAGAACCGGCCCGGGCGCACGGTCGTCGCCCCCTGGCAGCAGTACTGGCACGACGACGAGTTCGGCAGACGCGGCCAGGTGTGGGCGCCGGAGGTGCACCACGTCCGCGGCCGCTGGTACATCGTCGCGTGCATGGGCGACCACTCCCGCAAGGTCGGCTCGTTCCTGCTGGTGAGCGAGGGCGGGGTCGCGGGCCCGTACCGGCTCGCGAAGGGCAACCTCGCCAAGCCGTTCGGCGAACCGTTCACCGGCGGGCCGTCGTTCGTCGCGCCCGGCGCGTACCACCACATCGACGGCAGCATCTACGCCGAGGGCCAGGACGCCTGGCTCGTGCTGCACAACAACCTGTTCGCCAGGTTCCGGGACGACATGGAGGACATCGTCCCCACCACGGACCTCCCGGAGTTCCGGCAGTCGCCCTACTCTCCGGAGCCGTACCTCGAAGGCGCGTACGTCTTCAGGCACGGCGGCAGGTACTACCTGCTCCACGCCGCCTGGAACCGCTCGTCCGCCGCCCCGGACGGCAGCACGCGCCACGCCTACGACCCGCCGGGCACCGGCCGCACGCAGTACCAGTACGACGCGGTCGTCGCCGTCGCCGACCGCTTCGAGGGCCCGTACTCCCGGCGGTGGACCGCGGGCGTGGGCGCGGGCCACAACAACTTCTTCGCAGACCACGCGGGGGGCCTGTGGGCCACGTTCTTCCGCAATCCGAACGCCGGATACTGGTCCCACCCGTCCCGCATCGCGGACGCCGCCGTCCCCGGTGTCGTCCGCCTGGAGTGGACGGGCCCCGAGGGCAACCGCCTCTACGTCCGGCGCAGGCAGAACCAGCCGGCCGACAGCTGACCGCGCGGCGGGCCGACGCGGAGCTTCCATCCGCCAGGACCGAGGCCGGTCGGTTCACCGGGAGCGCAGGACGGCCTCCAAGACCTCGTGGACGGTCTTCGCGGGGTGGCCTATGACGGTTTCGAGTGTCGGGTCGATGGCGTTGAACTCGCCGTTGCGCGATGCCGCGAACATCGTCAAGGAGAACTCCGCGGCCGGGCGCGGCATCCCGCCGGCGACTGCTGCGGATATCCACTCGTCGCCCTCCATGACGACTCGGGTGACGGTCCGGCCGGTGACGCGGCCGAGGATGTCGGCGACGTCGGCGAAGTCGAGCGCGTGACGGCCTGTCAGCGGCGGGGTGATGCCGTCGAGTGCACCGTCTTCGGCCAGAGCGAGGGCCGCGGCTTCCGCCAGGTCCTCGTGGGCCGTCCAGGACACCGGGCCGTCCTGCGGCACGGCGAGCGTGCCGGTCTCCAGCGCCGCACCGATGTAGTAGCCCAGGGTGGAGGCGTAGAACCCGTTGCGAAGAGCGGTGCAGGGAACTCCTTGCCGCTCGAGGTGCTCCTCGGTGGCCGCATGGACCTTCTGCGGCGGAAAGAGCGACACGGGAGAGGCAGCCTGGTGGCTGGTGTACAGGATGCGCCGGGCGCCCGCTTCCCGTGCCGCGTCGATGGCGGCCCTGTTGGCGGTCAACGCGCCGCCGCCTCGAATCGCCGCGGAGACGACCAGGACTCGCTCGGCGCCTTCGAAGGCGTGCTTCAGACTGCCGGGCTCGGTGAAGTCTCCCGCTCGGACTCGGACGCCGCGCTCGGTGAGGCCGGCGGCCTTGCTGACGTCCCGCACACTGACGCCGATCCTGTCGGCCGGTACCCGCTCCAGCAGATGGTTGACGATCAGCGACCCGAGGTGGCCGGTGGCTCCTGTGACGATCAGCATCGGTGGCTCCAGGATGTCGTTTCCAACGGAACAGAAATGACATTACCATCGATATTTCCAACGGAAGTATCGATGCTTCCACTGCATGCAACCGTACGAGTCAGTGCTGGAGACTGGCCGACGATGCCAGCACCTTCGGCGCAGATCGACAGCGGATGATTGGCGATATCAGCGATAGCATCACCTGTCACACACGGGCGATACCATCGCCTCCATGGCACCGACCACGCAGCGGCGAGACATCACCCGGGACCGCATCGTGAAGGCCGCGGCCGACCTGCTGGGTGACCAGGGGCCGGCCGCGGTGACCACGCGCCGCGTGGCCCAGGAGGCCGGCCTGCAGCCTCCCGCCCTCTACCGCTTCTTCCAGGACAAGGACGAGCTGCTGGACGCCGCCGCGGAGCGTGTCTTCGCCGAACACGTGGCGAGCAAGCAGACCACCGCACCCTCGGACGACCCGGTAGAAGATCTCCGCGCCGGATGGAACACGCAGATCAGCTTCGGCCTGGCCAACCCGTACGTCTACGGCCTGTTGCTCGACCCGGCCCGCGCACGCGCCACCCCGGCACAGGTCAAGGGCGTGTTGATCCTCTCCGAGCGTGTGCACAGAATCGCCGCCGCCGGGCGACTTCGGGTGAGCGAGGAACGCGCCGTCAACCTCATCCGCTCGGCGGGCACCGGAACCGTCCACACCCTGCTGACCCTGCCACCGGAGCAGAGCGACCCGCACCTGGCCGACGCCGCCTTCGACGCGGTCGCCCGCGTCATCCTCAACAGTGAGCCCGCCGTCCCCACCCAGGACCCGGCGGCCGTCGTCGCGGCCTTCCGCACCCTCATGCCCGAACTGCCCACTCTCAGCAGAGCCGAGGCCGCGCTTCTCGACGAGTGGCTGCGACGCTGATCCGGCACCGCGCCACGGCCCTGGCCACAGCGGGGTGTCGCGGCAGACCTGTCCGTGAAGCTCTCGTAAACGGACCTAATCCCGCTCTTGTACGACCTCGTGCGTGGTCACATCCACGACTGAGACGTTTCTGATGGAACCGGTCATGCCGCCCGGGCGTCGGTCAAGGTCGCCGACACCCCATCGCCACCAATGCGACTGCACGATGACACCGCGCTGAACGTGGCCGAGGGGTGCGGTCGGGAACCGCTCGTGATGCGGGTGCGCGGTCGCGGGCTCACGCGTGGCGGCGAGTCCCCCGAAGTTGAAGGTGGCGGTGACGGCCACGCACTCCTTCCAGCGCGGGTCGCCGACGACTTCCTGACGTTTCCAGGGCACGACTGACGCGAGGACGGGCAGTGCCGGCGGAAGTGGCTCGGTGCGCCCGTTCAAGGGGGCGGGGTGCGGGTCCGGGATGTCGGCCCGGGACCGATTGGACCGGTTCCACAGGGAGTTCGCGACGAAGTGCAGGCAGTTGACGGTCACAACGGCGGGCGCGATGATCGCAACAGCCTTGGGAAACATGGGCTGGAGCGACAGGGCCAGGATGACGGCGGTCACGCCGTTCTGCTGTCCGAGGGCCAACGAGACCCTGTCCACCCGGTCAAGATTCCGGGCCAGCAATGAACCGACGACGATCTGGGCACCGTAGGCTGCCGCGCCCAGCACCAGACCGTGTACCAGGTCGATGCCCCCGACCAGGAGCAGCCCCAGCGTGAAGGCCGCCGCCGCGTAGGCGCCTCGTGTGATGGTGCCGAGGTGGCGCTGGAGCGCCGCGGGACGGAAGAACAGCCCGACGACGGCGATACCGAGCATCAGGGTGAATCCGGCGGCCGCCACGACGAGGACGAGCAGCAGGAGTACGGCGACGATCTGCGCCGTGCGAGACCACAGTGACGGGTCCTTGCCCCACGCACGACGCAGCAGCAGCCAGACCGCCGCGGCCGCGGCCACTATCGCGGCGTTCCAGCCCAACTGCGCGGCGTAGCCCAGCAGATCGCCGCCGAAGGCGGCCGCCGTGCCGCCCGTGGCCGGTGTGTCGCGCAGGGCGCTCAGGGCGATGGGCGCGGTGTAGGCGGTGAGCAGCACCGTGACGGGATCGTCGAAGGAGGCCCAGACGGACAGGACCGCCTTGCCGCGGGGGGACATCAGGGAGGAGTCCCGCAGCGCGGCGACGGACAGGGGGTCGATCTGCGCGACCGCGACCGCGAGGATGAGGTAGGCCGGTTCGTCCAGCACGAACCAGAGCACCAGGGCGATCAGCGCGGCCTTGGCGACGACTCCCACGGTGACGGCGAGCAGCAGGAGCCCCAGGTCCTCGCGCGCCTCGCGGAGCGAGATCCCGGAGGTGCTGCCGTACAGTCCGACGGCCAGCAGCAGGGTGGTGAAGAAGAGGTAGAGCGAGGAACCGCTGAGTCCGCCGGCGCCGGCGCCGGCCCCTGTCGCCCAGCCGATGCCGATGATCCCGCACAGGATCCAGAGGTGTTTCGTGGCACCGAGAAAGCCCTGCCGGGCCGTGCCCGAGGCCATGGGAATCACCCCCTTCCGACACTCTTATCACCGGGGTGCCGATGACTTTAGAGTTCTCGTTTCCGCCAGGACCCGAGAACCGGTAATTGTGCCGTTCGGCAGGCGAAACCCCTCAGTTCTCGCCCGACTTGCCTTCCTTGATGACCCGTTCGACGCAATGGTTGAGCACATTCATGCGACGGTCCGCGTGGAATACCCGATCCTGGTGCAGGGTGGCGCCGAGCAGGAACGGGCCGTCCCCCACGGCGAAGTAATAGAGAGCCCCTTCGTCCACGTCGAACACCGTCCGCGTCAGCCGCCCCGGCAGAACCGCCTTCAGCGAGTGATTCAGCCGGGCCACGACGAAGGGCAGCCGTCGCGCGATGTCCTGGTAGCGGTCTCGGCGCTCCTGCCGGCTGATGTTGCGGAAGTAGGGGGCCAGTGAGGCCAGTTCGAGCACGTCCGCGGAGAGGAATCCGGCGGCGGGGTCGAAGTACGCCGCGTACTGGAGGTCCTCGGCGGACAGGGCCGAGACGCACAGTGCGCGGATTTCTCCCTGGCCCGACCCGAGGATCCCGAACCGGTCGGTGTGGAGCGCCTCCTCTTCCGTGACCGGCCCCGACCGCACTTCGAGGTCGCGCCACCGAAGGGGATCCTTCGGATCGCCCTCCTCGAAGCCGCCGTAGTTCAGGCCCCGTTGACGCAGTGCCAGTCCGAATCTGGTCGCGAGGCCGGCCATGGCCCGGTCGCCCGATTCGTCGTTGTCCCGACCCAGTGAGACGCCGGTCAGGTACTCGCCCGGCCGGAGGTAGTAGTGGAAGACGGACGCTTCGCCCAGGCGCAGTACGGTACGAATCAGCCGTCCGCTCTCCAGCGGGCGCAGCGCCCGGTCCATGCGCCCCAGCAGGAAGTTCAGCTGACGGCCCACGCGGGTGTAGAGCTCACGGCTGGATCCGGTGTCCGAGCCGTCGGGCAGCGAGCCGTCCCTGCCGAGCTCGTCCAGGATGTCCACCGAGTAGTTGTAGACCCCCCGGTGGTACGCCGCCACATGGTGAAGTCCGTCCCGGGCCAGTGTCTCGGCGCACAGGTCGATGAACTCCTGGCTGTCGGAGGTGACATGGGCGGCGTGATGGCGTGCCGCGGCCATGACGGAGGTGTCCTGGGCCGGAGGGTCCAAGCGGTTGCGATCCACGGTTTCCACCACGCCCCTCAGCCGATGTCGAAACCCGTGCGGAACAGATCTGGTTCAAGCGCCTCCATGCCGGTGCAGAGGGCATTCTCGAAGGGGCTCTGCGGGCCGGACAGCTTCCCGTGTCCGAGTGTCTGTGCGGCCCGCGGGTCGTACGGCAGATCGATGATGGTCCTTATAGGGAGTGTGCCCTTGGAATGGCTTCCTCCAACAGCGGATTCCGGACTCTGCCCGGCGAGTTGCAGACCGCGTCGAGTGCGTTCGGGCTTCTGCTCGGGCGTGTTCGCGACATATCCGATGGTCTTGGGCAGCAGTCCCGATTCTTCCAGTTGCGCTGCCAGCCGAAGGGTGTCCGGGCGGGCACGGGCATCCGTCCGGCCCACCATGAAGACGTACTCGACGGTCTCGCAGATCCGCCTGGTCCGCGGATTCCAGCCCGGTCCGCAGTCCACCAGCAGACATCCGGCGAGTTCGGCGAGCAACTCCACCGCCCTGCCGAGGATCCCCGGCAGATCGGACAGCTCCGCCAGAGCCGCGCTGCCCGGTCCGCGTACCGCCAGCAGCGACATGTCACCGCTGCGCCCGTCGGGAGAGCGGAGTTCCTGGAGCCGTGACTCCACCGAGCGGTCGCCCAGCGCGATACGCCGCTCCAGGGCGAAGCCGGCCAGCCCTCCGCCGTCATCGGCGCCCGTCCCGGATCCGTACTCGTCCCCGGTCCCCACGGCGTGCCACGCGCCGAGCAGCGCGGTGAGCCCGGCGGTCCGCAGATCCGCGTCCATCAGGATCACGTTCTGCCCCCGGGGCCCGGTCACCGCGTCGATCAGCGCTCCGGCAGCGGCGGTGACCAGGGTCGCGCCCTCTCCCGGACCTGCCGAGACGACCGCCGCCGACCAGGGCCTGCCGAGTTCCCGCTCCCCATGGCTGCCCTGATCCCCCTCCCGGACTCCGAGTGCCGCCGTCGTTCTTCCCACGACCACCGCCGACCTCCTTGCCACGACCACCGCGCCCGTCCGCCGCTCCTGCGGCACCGGTCAGATGTACGGCATGTCGATGTCGATCTCGATCCGCTCGGCTCCCGGCACCGTCCCGGTGTCCCGCACCCGGGCCTCGCTGTTCTGGAGGTTCGTCGCCGCGAAGCCCGTCAGCGGGTGCTCGGCCCCGCAGCGGACGCGCAGCAGTTCGTACGTACGGCGGTCCAGCTCCAGGGCGGCCGCCGACTCGCCGACGAACACCAGGGCGCTGGCGTGGTCGAGGGCCGCGATGAGGGTCAGCGGATGGTTCGAGCCGAGCGTGTCGCACAACCCTTGCCAGCCCTCCTCGCTGAGTTCCGCCATGCCGTCGACGAGACCCGCGGAGCGTCGGCACAGGGCCAGGTTCACCTGGCTGATCCGCCGGAAGGGGTGGGACTCCCCCCAACTCCCGTACCGCGCCAGGGCATCCTCCGCGAGCCGGCAGGCCTCCCGGTGCTCCCCCAGCAGCCGCAGATCAGCGGCGAGGGCCAGCTGCGCCGCCAGCTGCTCGTGGTGCGCGGGACCCGCGTAGGCCAGCCAGCCCTCCACCGCGTCCGAGTCGTACTTGCGGGCCGCCCTGATCCGGTCGTCCGAGTCCCCGCTCCCCATCCGCCGCAGGGTCGCCGCGAGGCCACGGGCCGCGACCAGCGTCGCCGGATCGGCCTGACCGAAACGCTCCTCCGACTCGTTGAACGCCTGGCGCAGCAGCAGCAGCGAGGTCGCGTAGTCCCCGGACTCCCGGTAGCGGTTGCCGAGTTGGGATGCCGCGCTCCACGTCATCTCGTGCTCCACACCGAGGACGCAGCTGCAGCGCTCGTACGTCTCCCGGTGCAGATCCAGGGCCTCCGCCGTCATGCCGACCATGGCCAGCGACAGCGCGAGGTTCCCCGTCGCCATCAGGGTGTTCCGATTGTCCGGACCGAACACCTCGGTGAGGATCTCCGCGGTCGACTGGTCCTCGGCGAAGGCCTCCTGGACATGGCCGAGCGCGCGCAGTTCGGCACCGCGGCCGGTCGCGCTGCGCAGGGTGTACGGGTGGTCGAACCCCAGCGTGGCGCGCAGTCGCCCCAGCGCCTTGCGATTGATCTCCTCGGACTCGCCGAACCGGCCCGCGTCACGGTGGATGTTGCCGAGTTCGACGGTCAGCCGCAGCAGCAGCACGTCGTCGGTGCTCTCCACGGGGCCGTACCGCTCGCACCACTTCTCCAGCAGCTGCTCGGCGAGGCAGTGGGCCCGTTCGAGGCGCCGGGCGAGGCGCCGGTAGCGCACCTGGTTGACCAACCAGCGCCGTACGTCGTCCTGGTCGCTGAAGACGGCCCCTGACGGGTCGACGTGATGGTCGAGTTCCTCGAAGACGCGGGCGTGCCGCGGATCGTCGACCTCCGTGTCGCGCGGTGACAGGGAGGCCAGGATCCGCTGGGCCGCCGCGCGGGACTCGGCGTACTCCTCGTCCGTCAGCTCGGCCCGCAGGAAGGCCAGCCCCATCGGGTCGCCGACCACGCGCTCGATGCCGTTGTCGTGGCGGGCCAGCACGCGCTCCGAGAGAGCGTGGAAGGCGTGCCCCGCCGTTGCCGCGGTGAGCGGGGTCCCGTCCGGCGGGCTCAGCCAGGCCAGTGCGGCCGGGCAGCGCAGTACGTCGGTCGACGCCTCGATCGAGACGCCGTTCGGCGACATGTGGACCAGCAGCCGCAGGAAGTTCTCCGCGACCGGGTAGGTCGCCCGCAGCGAGTCCATCGACACCGACCAGGTGTCGTGCGCCTTCGTGGGATACCCGCCGGCGCGGACCGCTTCCGCGCGCGCGGTCGCGTCGTGCCCGGCGGAGCGGTCGCTCACCATCTCGCGGTAGCGGACGACCGCCTCCTGCAGGGGCAGCCCGGTGGTCGTGAGGTACGCCGCCGCCTGGGCGACGGCCTGCGGAAGGCAGCCGGACATGGCGAGGATCTCGGCGGCCTGCTCGGCCGGGAGTCCCGGGAAATGCCGGCGCAGCTGGTCGCGGGCCTCGTCCTCGGTCGGCATGGCGATGTCCTGCGGCCGCCCCGTGGCACTCCAGTCGCCGGTCTCCGACGTGATCAGCACGTGGGTGCTGCCGCCGCTGGGCAGCAGGCCCACCAGGTCCGAGGAGCGGCGCACGTTGTCGTAGACGAGCAGGAACCTGCGGTACTTGCCGTGGCCGCCGGCCAGCGCGCCGAGCGTCTCACTCACGGCGCCCGGTGCGGTGCTCTTCGTGACCTTCAGCCGGTCGCCGAACTCGGCCAGCTGCTCGCGGATGCTCTCGGCGCTGTCGGCGGTGATCCACCAGATCGCGTCGTAGTCCGCCGCGAAGCGGTACGCGAACTCCAGGGCGATCTGGGTCTTTCCGACACCGAGCAGACCGGTGAGGATCACCGGCGTCGCCGACCGGCCCGGGGGAAATCCGTCGCGCAGCTGACCGATGTACGTCTCCCGGCCCAGGAAGGTCACGTTGCGCAGCGGGCACTTCCACATCCGGGGGATCCGGCCCGGGAAACGTGCCCCGCCGGACGAGTGGTCACCGTGCTGGTCCCGCTGCTCGGCCCGGTGCCCGTTCTGGGTGAAGTGGTCGAGGAGCAGTTCCCTGGCGTCCGTCTCGTCCAGGCCCTGGAGATGCGGTCCGCGCAGGTCCGCGATGGGCACCGGGACACGTGCCTCCTCGACCCGCACCGGGACGATGGACGCGTTGCGGTCGCCCGAGCGGAGCCGGCCGACGACCTTCAGATGGTCCTGGATGACGTCGTCGAGGCCGGGGTCGGACTGCAGCGCGGGCGAGACCACGAGGATCGTGTACGTCGGTTTCGCCACCGCGTTGCCGGGCTCCGCCTGCCACTCGCCCAAGGTCTCGCAACTGATGCCGATGCTCGCGAGGACCGTGCGGATCCAGTCGGCCCACTGGCGGTCCCGCGCCGCGTGGACGATCCGCGCCGTGCGCTGGCCCGACGGCCTGACCTCCGCGAAGCGGGCCTCGTACTGCAGCCGGAGCGGCTCCTTCACCGGCCGGGACTGGAAGACCTTTCCGCGGCTGATCTCCTGGGCGATCCGCACGTAGGCGGCGAGCTGGGACGAGTGCGTACCGGGCAACAGGGTGAAGGGGACGAGTACTTCCTCGTACGAGAAGGAGGCGTCGTGCCGCACTTCGACCTGGCCCCAGTACTCCTCCAGGGACCCGGTGGCCAGCGGGCCGACCAGCCCGGCGAAGCGCCGCTCCATGTAGGACCGCCGCAGACTCGCCTTCTCCCGGTCGACGGCCTCGACCCGCATGGGCACGGGGAGGATGCGCATGTCCCGCCGGGTTTCCCGGGCCTGCTTGTACACCTGGCGCGCGACGCCCGCGGTGCCCTCCACCGACTGGTTGCTGAGGTTGAAGCTCGCGACGACGACATCGGGCAGCCAGAGCGTGCAGACGCTCGCGTTGTCGGAGTGACCGGTCCGGCTGTCGATGAGGACATAGTCGTACGGCCCCTGCCGCAGCCGCTCGCGCAGTGCCTGGACGTACCGCTTGCCCTGGTACTGCTCGTAGAACTCGGCCCAGTTGAACAGGGCCACATTGCTGCTGTACTCATCGTTCTGGAGGCCCGGGCCGAGGAATTCCACGGACCCGGGGGTCTTGAAGTGGTCCCAGCGCAGGGTGTCCCGGTGCATCCGGACATCGGTGTGGTGTTCGAGCAGCTCCGTCAGCTGCCGCTCGTACTCGGGTGCCGCCAGCTCCTGCCCGTCCAGAGCCTCGACGTCCCGTCCGTAACCCCGCACCATGTCGACCACACCGGTGGAGTCGGCCAGTTCGGGGTCGTTGAGGAACGGGCGAAGGAAACGGTGCAGTCCCGGGGACTCCAGGTCCCAGTCCACGACGAGCACGCGGCAGCCCTCGCCGGCCAGGACCCAGGCGACGTTGGCGAGGGCCATCGTGCGGCCCACTCCGCCCTTGTACGAGTAGAAGGTGACGATGGTCGCCGGTTCATGGGCGGCCTCGGCGCCGGAGGGTTCCGGCTCCACGCTGCTCATTGATGCTGCTCCACGTGTTCACTCAGCCATGCGGGCCGCGGAGGATCGGGCGTTCGCCTTCCCCCGAGGATGAGAACCACGATCTGGTGCGGGGAGGCGAGTCCGGCCGATCAGGGGCGGCTCCGATCGGAGCCGGGTCCTGTGGCGAACCGGTGCGCCTGCTGTGCCACGGTACCGGCACCGGAGCAAGGTGCATATCCCAGGAGACGAGCGACGTACACGACATAGCAACGAATGGTGTGAGGTAACCGATATCTCGTGTGGTCATAGTGGGAGGTGAGCGATCTGCGGCGGCCAGCACCCGGTCTGCGACACCGCGCAGCACCTTGATGTACCCGCCCCGGGCCGCGGGATCGCGGAGCAACTGGCTGACGCTGCGCCGCGGGTAGTCACTGCCCGTCGCTCCGGACTGCCGGGCCGTCTCCTCCGCCAGTCGCGCCGGCAGGCCGACCGTGTTCCACACGACCTCCACCGGGGTCACCGAGGCGTCGCCCGTGCGGTGCAGTCGCCATCTCATCCGCTCGTCGAACACGGCCAGGTCGTAGGTGCAGGGCGGGGAGCGGAAGTACTCCTGCGAGTAGAGGACCACGAGAGCACGGCAGTTCATGGCCGGCGTGTCGGGTGGTGGTCCGCCTCTGACGTCGAGTCCCCGGTGGTCGGCGAGTGCTCCGTCGAATCGGCGGTCGCGCCCCAGTCTGTCGCGGATCTCGGCCTGTAAATCGGCGCGGAAGTGCTCGACGTCCGCTCTGCCAGTACCACTCACAGCATGACTGATGAAGAAGTACGGGACCATGCCTCGCCCCCCGTTCCCGCCCCTGAGTCCCAGGCTCATTCCTCTGATCAGTGCAACGGTTCTACATCGGCGGGGATCCCCATGATAGGGACAATCGCACCGCCTGTAACCGCCTTGTGACAGTCCTTCGCAAGAGCGACAAGACTGCCGGTGACACGGTCGCGCACGTGCTCGATCAGTGCACGTAGATCCGCGCAGTAGCACGACGGATTGTCGAAGCCGTTCTCCGGCCGGTACCGGTGCACGCGCAGTCCTCCGCCACAGACGTCCACGACGGCGCAGTCCCGGCACTGCGCGCACAGCCCCGCGGCTCCTGCCCGCTCCGCGGCGAAGCCGGGATGGGTGCTCGCCTCGTCGAACCCGTGCGCGTCGATGTGGTAGCCGGTGTGCGTGGCGCCCTCGTGCACGGTCTTGAGGATGTCGTTCTGCTCGATGCTCCCGTCCGGTTGCACCACCACCACGTCGGAACCGAGCGCACCCCACACCTCGCTGGTGCCCGACCCGCCCAGCTGCAGATCGACCAGCGAGTCGAAGAGCCGTACTGGGACCTCCCGCACCGGAGCGTCGTACCAGCGGTCGAACGCGGCGGCGAACCAGCGCGCGTACGGCACCTCCGGCTCCGCGGGCAGACCGGGTGGCGGGAACTGCCAGGTGCCCAGCGGCATCAGCAGGTCCAGCGCGGGAGGTTCGTGCACCAGCAGGGCCTCGTAGGTGTCCACCGGATCGTCGGCGAGGTCCACCACGCACAGCAGACCGCCGTACAGCGACCGGTAGTCGGAACCGCGCAGCAACTCCAGGGCCCGTACGACCTCCGCATGGGTGCCCCGGCCCGAATGGTGCCGGCGTCTGCGGTCGTGGGCCTCCCGGGTACCGTCCAGACTGACGCCGACGCGGATGCCCCACCGTGCGAACAGGTCCAGGAAACGCCGGTCCAGGAGTGCGCCGTTGGTCTGGACGATCAGATCGAGCGGCGTGTCCAGACCGCGCCACGCGGCGTGCAGCGCTTCGGCGAAACGGCCGATCCGGCGCGGTCCGGCGAGCAGCGGTTCACCGCCGTGCAGCATCACCCGCGCCTCGGGAGGCCGGTGGCGCCCCACGTGCTCCGCGATCCGCCACGCCGTCCGGTCCATGACCCCGGGCGGCATCACCCGGGGCTGGGCCGACCGGCCGCCGTCGCGCAGCACGTACATATAGCAGTCGGGGCAGGCGAAGTTGCACCTGCTGTGGAGCTTGATGACGAACTGGGAGAACGCGGCGGAGGCACGCGGCACATCTGATGCCGGCTCAGACCGCACTGTGCCACCTCGGAGCGACAGTCCCCCCGGGTGTCTCCCCCGCCGCCTGCCGCGATGTGCCGCGCCCGCCTGCCCGCTGCCTCAGCAGGGCCTCGACCACCGCGGAACGCGGCAGCCGCTCCAGCCGCTCGACGGACACGAGGCCCGCCAGAACCCGTAACTCGGCTAATCCACCCGGTTTCGAGGAGGTACGACTCCCGTTCTCGCTTTTCATGGCGCTCAGGCCCCCATTCCCCCGCGGCCCCCGCCCACGAAGCGCTCGGACGGGTCCACAGACCCTGCTAAAGTCCGGGACTCGTGAGCCGTCGGCGAATACTCTCCGTACGCCTGACGTGTGCCCGTACGCCTGACGAGTGCGCCCGTCAGGCCCTCTTCACTGTACCCAGCACGGTCAAGGAAGCCTATCCTCAGTAAAACGGGGGTCCACCGGACCGACTGGAGCTACGACGTCGCGAAGCCCATGTCCGAGCCGGTGAGAGTTTCGCCCTGCCGGACTACCGGCGGCAGTCTGCGAGGGGCGCGTGGATCGATCCGTCAACTACTTCTACACCAGCTGCACCCGTAGCGACGGCTGGCCGTCCATCAGCCGCTTCCACGCCGACCTCGAGTACCGGCTCAGAGCCCAGGAAGGCCTGTGGGTGAGCGGTGTCCTCGGGCCCCAGACGGGCTCGGGGCCGGTGCTCGAAAGCAGCGTCGCCCAGGTAGGGGTGATGATCGCGCTCTGGTCGCCGGAGTACTTCGCCGACCGGGACTGCGGTCTCGAGTGGGCGGTCTTCCAGCGCCGGATGCGCCGGCACGCCGCGCTCACCAGCGAGGACGTCTCCGAGTGCCTTGTCCCGATCGTCTGGGAGCCCGTTCCCCGACAGCTGCGGCCCGCGACCACGCCCGACCCGCAGTGGCCCTTCGGGGCGGAGTGGGACGACGGATACGGAAGCCGCCGGTACGACAGTCTGTCCGGGCTGATGCGGTCGGACAGCCCGGAGGCGAACGAGGCGTACTTCTCCTTGATAGGGCGGCTGGCCAAACGGATCGCGGAGGCGCGGCGCCGCGGCCTCACCGTCATCGAGAGCACCGAACTCCGCGACACACAGCCCGCATTCGGGTACAAGTCGCACGCACGCCAGGCCACCCCCGCACGCAGGCAGGTCGCCGCGGGCCCGGGCCCGGCCGGCCGGCACACCACCGGCCGGACGCTGTATCCCGCCCCCCCTGCGGTGGCCGTCTCCATCAGCTACGTGGGGGCGGACCAGCCCTGGGCCGACTGGATGGAGGAGGTCCTGGAGCAGGGCGGTCACTGCGAGGTCCGACAGGTGCGCTGGGAGACCGAGGGCGAGTCGCTGGCGCAGACCGTGCAACGGGCGAGGCGCGGGGCCGACCGGGTCGTCGTCGTCTTCTCCCGCAGCTACTTCACGGCAGGCGCGACCAAACTCCTCGACTGGGAAACCGTGTTCATCGGTCCGGGGAAGGACTGGCTGCTGCCCGTCCAGATCGACCAGGGGTCCCGTCCACTGCTGGTGCGCAGTGGCGTACCGGTCACCCTGCTCAACGGCTCGGACGAGCGCGAGGCACAGCGCCTGCGCGAGCTGGTACGCGAACCGGGGCCGCCCGTGCCGGGTCAGCGCGAGGGGGACGCCCGGTGACGTCCCGCCCCCCACGTTCTTCGGCCACCGCGCCGCCCCCCATATCGAACATTCCCGAGCAGGGCCGTCCGTTCCAGGGCCGCGACGAGCAGATCGCCGCGTTGTTCAAGCTCTTCACACAACACCGCACCGTGCTTTTGCACGACGCGGACGCCCCGGTGGGAGGTTTCGGCAAGACCCAGATGGCCATCGCCTACTGCCTGCGCTACACCCGCCGTTACGACGTGGCGTGGTGGTTCTTCTGCCGCGGCGAGACCGACAGCGACCGGCTGTGCGGACTGATCGACGACCAGTCCCGGGAGTTGCGCAAGCACTGCGTCCAGACCTTCGGCTCGTCCCCCGAACGCAGGCCCGACAAGCACTGGCTCTTCGTCTACGACAACGTGCCGAACCCCGACCAGATGTACGACCACTTCGTCCCCGGGACGGGCCATCGGCTCGTCATCTCCCGCTCCAGGGGCAGGGCTTGGGGGGAGAACCGGCTGGAACTCGGTGGTCTCAGTCCGGGGCAGGCCGAGGCACTGCTCCTGGACCAGGCGGACGAGAAACTCGCCCCCGAGCAGGCGGAGTACCTGGCGACCCTCATCAACGGGCATCCCAGGCTGGCGCTGGAGGTCGCCGACCGGGTGCTCAGGACCGACTACGAGAGCTGTCTCAGGGACCTGGTACCGATATCCGCGACGGACCCGGACACACCGCCCGGAGGCATGATGGTGCTGCCGCACGCCCGTGACGAGGACTCACCCGGGACACCGCTCACCCAGACGGACAAGCGGACCCTCATCCAGGCACTGCTCAACTCTCCTGTGAACGGCTCCCGGGAAACGTACGAGGTCTGGCTGGAGTCCGCCCGTCTGACGATCAAACCCCTGCCCCTGATGCCGGCGAGCGATGGCGGTTCGCTCAAGATCCGGATCATCTCCGTCGTCAACTTCGCGCTGTCCCAGCCGACTTCGGCCGTACTGTCCGCCCTCGCGGACGCCTTGGAGGAGCACGGCGACGAACCGGCGATCCTCGACGTACGGCGCCTGGTCGACAAGGCCGTGGACGCCTGGAACGGCGATCGGCGACGATAGGCACCCGCAGGGCGGCCGCCGGGAGGGCCCATGACACCACCGCCGTTCTTCTTCACCAGCTACGCGGTACGACGGGCGGACAGCCCGCTCGTCGCCCGGTTCCACGCGCGGCTCCAGACGGAAGTGGAGATGAAACGCGGGCTGTCGGCGACCCATGAGGGGTTCCTCGACGTGGGAAACCTGGAACTCGGTGTCGGGTGGCGGCGCACGCTCGCCCGGGCTCTGGGGAGCACCCGGTTCCTGATCGCACTGCTGTCCGACGACTACTTCGACCGGGAGTGGTGCGGACGCGAGTGGGCGGCCATGACGGAGCGGGTGCGCCGCACCGGTGCGGCGGAACCGGTCGCCGTACTGCCGCTGTTCTGGGTACCGGTCGCCCGGGAACTGCCCGCCGAGGTCGCCGCGGTGCAGTACCGCATGCCACGGCTCGGAGCCGCCTACTCGGACAGCTGCCTGGCCGATGTCATGCGCGGCGACCCGCAGGCGTACGAGAAGTTCGTCATCGAACTGACCGACTACATGGTGCAGTCGGCCACCACGGCCCTGCCGGAGATGGACGACGAGACCGCCGAACGGTTCCCTCCCGCCTTCGGGTTGTCCGCCGCTCCTACCGCCACCCCCACCGCCGCCGAGCCACGTACGTTCCGGGCGCCCGCACCCGACGTGGTGGCGCCGCGTGGTGGTCGTGGTGGGAGTCGTGCGCCGATGAGCCCCGGCGAGAGGCGTGAACTCATCGAGCTGATTCTGGAATCCGTGGTCTGCCGCAGCCGCGAGGCGTGGGACGTGTACATGGACTCCGTCCGCGCCCTGGCCCACCCCGAACCGGTAAACGTGCTGAGCGACGGAGGCCAGCACAGGACACGGGTGGTCGCCCTGGTCACCGCCGCCTTGAAGCGACCGACCCCCGGCATTCTGTTGGCCCTGGGCGATGCCCTGGCGGAGCAGGTGGGCGAGGCCGAGGCGGAACCGGTGCTGCACCGGGTACGGAGCGCCGCGGCCGAGTGGCCCGCGGCCTGATGGAGCATCAGACGTCAGGAAATCCCGACTGCGTCGACTGCGCCTTCTGCGCCATCGCCAAGGGCGCCGCGTTCGCGCGCGTGGTCCGCGAGGACCATGACACGCTGGCCTTTCTGCCGCTGCGGCCCGTCACCGACGGGCACGTGCTCGTCGTTCCCCGCCGGCACATCCCGAACCTGTGGCACCTCGACGACCCGACGGCCATGGCGCTGACGCGGACGGTGCTCCGGGTCGCACACGCGGTACGGACCGCGTTCCGGCCCGCGGGGCTGAACGTCGTGAACTCGGCGGGGGCTGCCGCGACGCAGAGCGTCATGCACATCCACGTACACGTCGTGCCCCGTTACGAGGGCGACCCGATGGGAAACTTCTGGCCACCGCCTGCGCCGCTGGATCCCGCCCGGCTGGACGCGGCGGCCGAGCGGCTACGGACGGTCGTGAGAGCCGGCAGCGGGTGGCGGCCGTCAGCCGAGCAACACGCCTACGAGGAAGGCGACATGGGCGACGCAGAGACCGCCGTAGAACAGTGAGAGCGTCTGGGAGAAGGCGGACCGCCGCCACCCCACCCGATCCGCATAGGGTCGCGGGTCCATGGAGAAGGGGTCCACGGTGCTCCCCGGCCGCCTGACGTCGTCGTAGAGCATGCGGAACAGTCGTTCCTGGTGCAGGAAGTAGCCGTCCAGGAACCAGAAGGCCACCAGCACGATCAATCCCGTCAGAACGATGGACCAGCTGGCACTGCCCGCCGCGAAGGCGAGGAGGCCGCCGGTCAGGGTCAGCGCCCAGCCCTTCACCAGGAAGGAGTTGTTACCGAGCCTCGACACCACCGCCTGGAGAAACTCAAGGTGCTTGACCTGGTCCGAGTCGAGAACCTGACGGCGTGTACCGGCTGGACCCACCTCATCCCTGCTGTTCATCGTAGGAGATTACCGCTGTTCTGTGGCTCTCTCGCGGTCTTGGTCTTGGTCTTGGTCTTGGTCTTGGTCTTGGTCTTGGTCTTGGTCTTGGTCTTGGTCATCGTCATGGCGAGACGGCAGACCGCGTAGGCCGTCCTGGTGAGGTCGGCGGCGGTGTGGCGCAGTGCGGTGTCGAGGTCGCGGGGGCCGGTGCCGATGGGCAGGACGGCGGCGGCGCCGTGTGCGTAGAGGCGGTCGGCGTCGGGGGTGAGCGTCCCGCCCAGGACAACGCAGGGAACGCTGTTCGCCGCACAGGCGTCGACGACCGCGCGGACCGTCTTGCCCGCGTCGGTGCCGGCGTCCACCTTGCCCTCGGCTGTGAGGCAGAGGTCCGCCGTGGCCAAGTGGCTGTCGAAGTGGGTGAGTTGTCGGATCAGGTGGGCCCCGGGCACCAGCTCGGCGCCCAGCGCGAGCAGGGCGGCGCCCAGGCCGCCGGCCGCGCCACCGCCGTCCGCCGAACCGACCCCGAGCAGCGGGGCGAGGCGGCGCAGGCCGTCGTCGAGGAGTTCGATGTGGTCCGGGGAGGCGCCCTTCTGAGGGCCGAAGACATGGGCGGCGCCGTCCGGTCCGTACAGCGGGCTCATGACGTCGGCCGCGACCACCAGATCGACACCGGCCAGGCGTCGGCGTGCCGGAGCGAGATCGACCGACGCGATGCGGGCCAGGTCCGCTCCGCTGCCGGCCAGCGGGTTTCCGTCGGCGTCCAGTACCTCGGCACCCAGGGATGCCAGCAGTCCCGTTCCGCCGTCCATGGTGGCGGTACCGCCGAGGAAGACGATGATCCGCCGGGCTCCCTGCCGTACCGCTTCGAGGAGCGGTGCCGCCAGGCCGGCGCTGGAGGCCCGCAGCACGTCGTGCTCGTCGGCCGACGGTCCGGCCGCCGGCCCGGCCCACCCGATCGACTCGGCTGCCTCGACGAGGGCGGTCCCGTCGTCGAGGCAGCCGAAGGACGCCTTCGCCGGGCGGCCGAGCGCGTCGACGGTGTCCACGCTCACGACCCTGCCGCCACGCGCCGCCTGCACCGTATGGCGTGAGCCTTCCCCGCCGTCGGCGAGCGGGTGCTCGACGGGGGTGCCACCAGCCGCGCGAACCCCTGCGGCGAGAGCGGCGGCGGCCTCCGCGGCGTCCAGCGAGCCGCGCAGTTTGTCCGGGGCGCAGACAACTCGCATGGTCGTTCCCTTCGTTGGCATGGCTGGCATGGCTGGCATGACTGGCAGCATCCGGTTGTCGGCGGCTGTGAGCGGGTTCAGACCGTCATCCAGCCCAGGACCGGGGTCGACTGCAGATAGATGATCAGGGCGAACCCGACCAGGAGGCCGAGGCTCCAGCCGAGCACCTTGCGGAAGATGACGCTTTCGCTGCCGGACATGCCGATCGCCGCCGCCGCGACGGCCAGGTTCTGCGGCGAGAGCATCTTGCCGAGGACACCGCCGGTGGAGTTGGCGGAGGCGAGGAGGACCGGGTCAAGGCCGGTCTGCTGCGCCGCGGTCACCTGGAGGACGCCGAAGAGCGAGTTGGCCGAGGTGTCGGAGCCGGTCACCGCCACGCCCAGCCATCCCACGATCGGGGAGAAGAAGGCGAACGCCGCGCCCGTCTGGGCCAGCGCGGTACCCAGGGTGACGGTCTGGCCGGAGAGGTTCATGACCCAGGCCAGGGCGAGCACCGACGTCACGGTGACGAAGGTCCAGCGCAGTTGGTGCAGCGTCGCGCCGTACGCCTTCACTGCCCGGCCCGGTCCCACCCGGTACAGGGCCATCGTGAGCAGGCCGGCGAGCAGCAGGACCGTACCGGCCGCCTTGAGGTGCTCCAGTTTGAAGGTCACGGCACCGGCGGGCTCGCCGGCCGCGGTCTCGACGTCCAGGCCGGGCCAGTCGAACTGGGTGGCGCCATGGCTGGCCAGCCAGTCCTTGACCGGGCCGATCTGGGTGAGCGCGAAGAGGGCGACGATGATGAGGTACGGGGCGAACGCCATGAGGGCGCTGCCCTCGCCGGTCTCCGACCGTTCCGCCTGACCGCCTTCGGGCCTGCCGCGCCCGGCGGCCTTGGCACCTTCCGAGGTCCCAGAGTCCCCCGAATCACCGGTACCGGTACCGCTCCCGGCGCTGACGGCTACGGCGGCGGGCTGCGTGACGGCCGCCGCGTCCTCCTTGTCCCGGTCGAGCTGATCCTGGTCCAGCTCGTCCTGGTCGGACCGAACCGCACTGGGCTGCCATACGCGCAGGAAGCCGAGGACCGCCACCAGCGCGACGACGCCCGCGATGATGTCGGTGACCTCGACGCTGATGTAGTTCGCCGAGACGAACTGGGCGAGTCCGAAGGTCAGTCCCGCGACCACCGCGACCGGCCAGGTCTCACGGACACCGCGGCGCCCGTCGAGGAGGAACACCAGGACGAGCGGGATGAGCGCGGCGATCAGCGGGGTCTGCCGGCCGGCCATCGCACCGAGGTCGTCCAGGGGCAGACCGGTGACCCCGGCCAGTGTGGTCAGCGGCACGGCCATGCTGCCGAACGCGACCGGCGCGGTGTTGGCGACCAGTGCCACGGTCGCCGCCTTGAGCGGGGCGATGCCGACCGCGACCAGCATGACCGCCGTGATGGCCACAGGGGCGCCGAAGCCCGCCAGCGCCTCGATCAGCGCGCCGAAGCAGAACGCGATCAGGATGCCCTGGACCCGCTGGTCGGTGGAGACCGTACGGAACGACCGCCGCAGGACCGCGAACCAGCCCGTTATCTCGGTCATCCGGTAGATCCACAGCGCGTTCACCAGGATCCACAGGACCGGGAACAGCCCGTAGAAGCCGCCTTCGGCCGCACCGGACAGGGCCTGCGAGGCGGGCATGTCCCACACAACCACGGCCAGCGCGAGGGCCAGCACCAGGGAGGCGACCGCCGCGATCTGGGCTCGTACCCGGAAGACGCCGAGCAGCACGAACAGGGTGAGCAGAGGGAGGGCCGCGCAGAACGCGGACCAGTACAACGAACCGGCGAGCGGGTCGGGGACCTGGGTGTACATGGGGGGACCTCCTGGAGCGGCTGCGTTGCCGCGTGGAGCAGCGGACTTGTTAACTTGTAAGACAAGTATTCGTGACAGTCAAGGGTTCCTGTATGGTAACTTGGTGAGGTTGGCTCATCACCCATGGGGAGGCGTGATGGTGGGTCGCCTGCAGGCGACATCGCTGATCGACGCACTTGTCGTCGAACTTCGCGAACAGATCCTTGACGGACGGCTCGGCGGCGGGACGGCGCTCACCGAGACGGAGGTGGCCGGCCAGTACGAGGTGGCGCGCCCCACCGCCAAGGCGGCGATCGAGCGGTTGACGGGCGAGGGTCTGCTGCGGCGCGGCGGTGCCCACAAGAGCGCCCGCGTTCCCGTCTTCGACGGCGACGACATCGCCGATCTCTACTTCGCCCGCACCTGTGTGGAACGTCAGGTCATGCGTGAACTGGCGCAGCGCCGGCTGATTCCGGCCGCCGCCCACAGCGCGCAGGGGGACATCCGCAAGCTGGCCGAGGTGGAGGACTCCACGGTCGACGCGGTGGAACCCGACGTCCGCTTCCACCGCTCACTCGTCGACGCCCTCGGCAGCCCGCGCCTGACCCGGGCGCACGCCTCGCTCATGGGTGAGATGCGTCTGTGCATGGCCCAGGTCCAGACGTACAAACTGCTCCGCATCGCCGAGATCGCCGACGAGCACCAGGCCATCCTGACCGCCATCGCCGATGGTGACGGCGAGCGCGCCGACCGGGCGCTCGCCGCCCATCTGACCCGTGCGAGCGAGCAACTCCGCAGCCACACGCCCTGACGCCGACGTACGGACGGCGCCGGGCTCCCTGCCGCAGGTGGCGTCAACCGCATGGCCGAGAGCCATACTTGACCATGCGGGGTACCTCCCGCGGTGACCCGACTCGGGAGGGCGGCAACAGGTGAGCGGCGTCGGCATTGGACTGGGCAAAGTCGAGGTGCGGCTCCGGTGGGATCCCAGCCACTGGGACGAGCCGCCTCACCACCTCGACATCATCGCCGCCACCTACTCGGCGGATGCCCCGCACGGGCAGCCGGTGTACGTCGTCCACTTCGACAGCCGCGCGCCGGACGGCACGATCAACATGACTCGGCACAGCCAGACCGGTCAGGGCTTCGGGTTCGTCGAGGTGATGGTCCTGGAGCTCGATCGTCTGACGTCCTCCATCACGCGGGTGGCCGTCGGTGTGGCGATCCATCAGCGCACGGGCCCGCAGACCTTCGGCGAGATCACGAACACGGGAGTGGCGGTCGTCGAGGGCCACAGGGAACTGCTGGTGGACGACTTCTCGCAGGTCGCAGGATCCACCGCCGCATCGGTCGCGGAGTTCACCAGGGACGCCTCCGGGGCGTGGCGGTTCCACGAGATGATCCGGGGCTTCGACAGCGACCCGGAGGTCTTCACCGCGGAGATGGGCAACGCTCGATAGTTCGGTCGCTCACTGACTCCAGCTATGTGATGGCCGGGGCGACGATCGTCGAGTTCGAGGGCGCCTCGCACGCGGTCGCGGTGTCCCGGTCCGAGGAGGTCGCCGACCTGATCCGTGACGCGGTACGCGCGACGAGCTGACCGGGGGTCATGGACAGCCGTGCGGACGAGCCCCCCTATCGGTCGCCGCACTTCTGCGGCACATCACCTGACGGGCTTCCGCGACGCCACGGCCAGCACGCAGGCGGCGAACGACGCCGAGGCCAGCAGCGCGAACAGCGGTGCGTAGCCGCCGAGTCGGGTCGCGAGGGCCGCTCCGGCGAAGGGGGCGAGGGCGCCGGCGATGGTCACGGGTGCGGCCAGGATGCCGGAGAGGTGTCCGTAGTCCGCGGTGCCCCAGCGGTCGGTGACGGCGGTGGCCTGGAGGAGGGTGAGGTTGCCGCGGACCATGCCGGCGGCGACGGCCAGGAGGAGCAGGACGACGTAGGGGCCGGGGGTGGCGGCGAGGGCCGCGGTGGTCGCACCGCTCGCGCCGATCAGGGCGACCGTACGGGTCGTGACACCGGTGCGGCGGGCCAGGAAGGTGTAGAAGACCCGGCCCAGGGTCTGGCCCGCGCCGCCGAGGCCGAGGGCCCAGGCCGCCGCGGTGGGGCTCGCGCCGCGTTCGGTCAGCAGCGGTACGAGGGCGATGACGACGGCGTACATCGCGAAGCCGTTGAGGGTGAGGGCCCCGGCGAGGGCGAGGAAGGGACGGCTGGTGATGATGGCCGACCTGCTGGCGGCGGGCCGGCGCGAGGTGTGCGGCGGCGCCGGCGGCCAGGGGGCGCGCAGCGCCAGGAAGTGGGCCGGGACGGTGACGGCCGCGAGGACCGCGGCCAGGATCGCGTACGTGGTGCGCCAGCTGAAGTGTTCGGCGAGGGCTGCCGTCAGGGGCGCGAAGGCCGTGGAGGCCAGACCGCCGGCGAGCGTGACGACGGTGAGCGCCCGGACCCGGTCCTCTCCCCACCAGCGGGTGACCGCGGCGAACGCGGGGTGGTAGAAGGTGGCGGCCATCGCCACCCCCGCCAGCAGCCAAGCGGCCGTGAACGCGGCGAAGTTGGGCGCGTACGCGATGGCCAGTACGGCGATGACACCGAGCAGTGAGCCGATGGTCATGACGGCGCGCGGGCCGCGGCGGTCGAGGATGCGGCCGACGGGCACCCCCACGAGTGCGGAGACGGCCAGTGCGGCGGAGAACGCGCCGGTCGTGGCGGTGGTGGACCAGCCGGTGTCGGCGGTGATGCGGGCGTTGAGGACGGGGAAGGCGTAGTAGACGATTCCCCAACTGGTGATCTGCGTCAGGCAGAGGGCGGGCAGTACGGCGCGTGGCCGCGACCGGTCCCCCGTTCCGGTCGAGGCCACGCGTGACGGGCTCCGGGCCACGGTGGTCAGCAGCCCCCGGAGGCGGTGACGGGGCCGCCGATCTGAAGGGTGGCGGGGGCGGCGCAGCAACCGCCGCCGGACTGCTCGGCGTTCGCGGTGCTCTCCGGTGTCCCCGGCTCGTCGAACAGGCCCGCGCCGCCGCACACGCCGGTCTCCGGCAGGGTCAACTCGACGCGCTCGGCGGCCTCCTGGTCCCCGGCGATCGCGGCCGCGATGGAGCGGACCTGCTCGTAGCCGGTCATCGCGAGGAACGTCGGCGCGCGGCCGTACGACTTCATGCCGACCAGGTACACGCCCTGGTCCGGGTGGGAGAGCTCCTTCACACCGTGCGGGTAGACCGTGCCGCAGGAGTGCGCGTTGGGGTCGATCAGCGGGGCCAGCGCGGTCGGTGCCTCAAGGCGTTCGTCCAGGCCGAGGCGGACCTCGGAGAGGAAGGACAGGTCGGGGCGGAGGCCGGTGAGTACGACGACCTCGTCGACCGGGTCGAGGCGGCGGCCGTCGTCGGCCACCAGCACCAGTCGGCCGTCATCGGTCCGTTCGACCGCCGTGGTGCGGAAGCCGGTGGCGGCGGACGCGTATCCGTCCTCCACGGCCGCCTTGGCGCGCAGGCCCAGGGCGCCTCGCGCGGGCAGCTGGTCGGCCTCGCCGCCGCCGTACGTGTCCGCGCCGAGCCCGCGGCGCAGGATCCACACCGCGTGTGTGCCGTCCTCCTCCTTGGCCAGGTCGGCGAGGTACGCGAGGGCGGTGAACGCGGAGGCACCGGAGCCGACCACGGCGGTGCGCCTGCCCGCGTAACGGGCGCGGACGGCGGGGTCCTTGAGGTCGGGTACGCGGTACGAGATGTGGTCGGCGGCGGCCTTCTCGCCGAGGGCGGGCAGGCCGTCGGCGCCGAGCGGGCTCGGGGTGGACCAGGTGCCGGAGGCGTCGATCACCGCGCGGGCGGTGATCCGCTCCTCCGTGCCGTCGGCGTGCCGCACGTAGACCGTGAACGGCCGCTCCGCGCGGCCTGAGTCGACCACCCGGTCCCGGCCGAGGCGCGCGACACCCGTGACCCGGGCGCCGAAGCGGACCCGGTCGTCACCCAGCGTCTCCGCCAGCGGCTGGAGATAGCGTGCGGCCCAGTCGCCGCCCGACGGGTAGGTCCCGCCTTCGGGCCGCACCCAGCCGGTCGGGGCGAGGAGCTTCTCGGCCGCCGGGTCGACCACCTCGGCCCAGGGCGAGAACAGCCGCACGTGCGCCCAGTCCCGTACCGCCGCGCCCGCGCCGGCCCCGGCCTCCAGGACGAGCGGTTCGATGCCGCGCTCGACGAGATGGGCGGCGGCGGCCAGACCGATCGGTCCGGCTCCGACGACCACCACGGGCAGCTGGTCGGTGGTGGGCACGCCGTCAGTTGGCACAGACACGGGATTCCCCTTTGTTTCGACATCCGTCGATCTCTTGCTCGGCCAGCATGGCACCTGATTCGACGAGCGTCAACATAGACATTCATCGAATCAATAAGCCCGGAGCCGGGAGCCGCTCGTCGCCGTACTTCGACATGTGTCAACATAGACGCATGTCGAATGTGACGACGCTGCCGCTGCTGGAGCCCGAGGTCCCCGGGTCCGTGGCGCCCTGCTGCCCGCCGCTGACCGAGCGGCCCTTCACCGCCGAGGAGGCCGAGCGGACGGCACGGATGTTCAAGGCGCTCGGTGATCCGGTGCGGCTGCGGCTGTTCTCGCTGGTCGCCTCGCACGAGGGCGGCGAGGCGTGCGTCTGCGACATCTCCGACGTCGGGGTCTCCCAGCCGACCGTCTCCCACCACCTGAAGAAGCTCAGGGAGGCCGGCCTGCTCACCTCCGAGCGGCGCGGGACCTGGGTGTACTACCGCGTGGAGCCGTCGGTGGTGGCCGCGCTCAGCGGGATTCTCCGCGCCGGCGGCTGAACCACCGGAACCACCGGACGCGGGCGGGCCCGACATCCGGGCAGGCACACACACGCGTGCGGCCGCCGGGTGTCAGTCACCCGACGGCCGCAGGCCATGCCCCAGCCGGGGCGGGCTGTCACATGTCGGCGGCGTCCACCACAGTGCCGAGGTCGACGAACTTGAAGCCCGTCGCCGTACGCGTGCCGCCCTCGCCGTCCGGCACCGCCGGGGTCTCCTCGCCGTCCTGGACGACGAGCAGGCCGCGCGGATAGCGGGCGCCCAGCGGCGCGTTGAGCACGGCGGCGCCGTCGCACTCCTCCACGCTGTCGAGCGCCGACGCGGCGCCGATCCGGAAGCCGCCCTCGTACTCGTTGGCCTCGCTCACCTCGCGGTCGTACAGCGCGAAGGTGTTGTCGCCCTGGCTGGAGGCGAGCAGATAGCCGTCACCGTCCCGCTCCTGGAACAGGGTCAGCCCCTCGACGTCTGCCGTCAGCCGCTGCCCGCCGTAGCCGGGGTCGGCGCCGGGCGTGCACTCCTCGGTGGCCTCGTCGTAGACACCGGGAACGCCGTACTCCTTGACCTTGTCGACCAGGACCGGCTTACCGGTGAGGTCGGCGCGCAGCCGCCAGATGCCGATGTCCTCCTGGCCCGCGTAGAGCGTGCCGGTGGCCGGGTCGACGACCATGCCCTCGACCTGCGGGAGTTCACCGGGCTCGGCGCAGGGGCTCCACGACGTGCCGTCGGGCAGGCGGAAGGACGACGGGAGGTCGAGGGTGCGTACGTTCCGGTAGCCGATCCTGCCGCCCGCGGCCGGAGTCAGTTCGAGCAGGGCCAGGCGGGTCCGCTCGCGTTGGCTGACCAGGGCGTACGTCCGCCCGCTGGCCTTGTCCCGCCAGGTGGCCAGGCCGTACGCGGTGCGCTGGTCGTTGATCTCGGCCTGGTCGGCGGAGAACACCGGGGCGGCCGCCGGGTCGGTGATGTCGGTCAGCGGGCCGCCCGGCCGGGACGGGTCGATGCGGTAGATCCGCAGCCGGTCGTTGCCCCGGTCGCTCACCACCGCCACGTCGGCGCGGCCGGACGGGGTGGCCAGGCCGGAGACGAGGTCGACGTTGTTGAAGCGGCCCGGCGCGTCGTCCTGCGCCGGCGGCTTCGGGGCGGGCAGCGACTGCACCGGGCGGGCGTCCAGGTCGTAGACCCGCAGTCCGCCCTCCTTGGCGGTGGCGAGGACGAGGCTGCGGGCGGGGTCGGCGGCGTTCCGCCAGATCGCCGGGTCGTCCGCGTCGGAGTTGCCGCCCGCCTCGTCGTCGTAGAGAGCGGCGGTCTCACCGGTGGCGGTCACCACCGGCAGACCGGACGCGCTCGCCCCCACCGGGGACACCGCGAGGAGGCTGATCAGCACGGTGCCCGAGGCGAGGACGGCGGCTCTTCGCGGGGTGCGGTGCACTCTCACAGGCGCTTCCTTACTGTTGAAGGCTGTCGAAGTCGAAGCTGTCGAGGACATGCCGATAGTGCGGGGGAAAGCTTGCGCCCAGAGGGCCGTGATCTGTCCATCCCGTCACCGGAGGTACGGCAGCGCGTCAGCTGACGTTTGCCATGCGGTGCGCGCGGGGTCGGCCGGTCGCTGGTCGGCCCACCTGATCGGACACCCTGTGGTTGTGGCTCACCGGCCTGGAGGTTGTTTGACCGGCCGGTGGGCCACTCGCTTTGATCTCGTTGATCTCGCTGGTCACCGTCGGTCTCTTCGTCGGTTGCGTCGGGCGAGGCGGACGGGGGGAACAGGGTGGTCCGGGTGGGCAGGAGAGCGCAGGGGCGGGATCTGGGGCGGGAGTTCGGGTGGCTCTGGGCGGCGTACGCGGTCAGCACGTTCGGCACCTACCTCGCGTTCGACGCGTTCGCCCTGACCGCGATCCTCGTCCTGCACGCCGGGCCGGCCCAGGTGTCCGTGCTGGCGGCCGCGGGTCTCGCGGTGGGGGCGGCGGTCGCGGTGCCGCTCGGCCCGTGGGTGGAGTTCCGCCGCAAGCGGCCGGTGATGGTGGCGATGGACCTGGTCCGGTTCGCAGCCCTGATGAGCGTCCCGGCCGCGTACGCGCTCGGCCGGCTCGGCTTCGCCCAGCTGCTGGTCGTGTCGGTCGTCGTCGCCGCGGCCGACATCACCTTCAGGGCGGCAAGCGGGGCCTGTCTGAAAGCGCTCGTACGGCCCGGGGACCTGCTCGTCGCCAACGGGCGGTTCGAGTCCACGACCTGGACCGCCACCGCGCTCGGACCGCCGCTCGGCACGGCCGCGATCGGGCTGTTCGGACCGGTGACGACCGTGGTGGTCAACGCTGTCAGCTACCTGCTGTCGGCCGTGGGCATCCGCGCGATCGGCGGGCGGGAGCCGCACCCCGTACGCACCGACGGCGCACCCCGGCTCCGGGCCGGCGACCTGCTCGAAGGGTGGCGCCACATCCTGAACCACCCGGCGCTGCGCCCGCTGTTCTTCAACACGGTCCTGGTCAACGGTCTGATCATGGCGGCCTCGCCGCTCATGGCCGTCCTGATGCTCGGCGACCTCGGGTTCGCGCCCTGGCAGTACGGCCTCGCGTTCGGCGTGCCCTGCCTCGGCGGCCTCATCGGCTCACGGCTGTCCCCGCGACTCGTCGCGCGGTTCGGACGGCACCAGGTCATGCTCACCGCCGGGGCACTGCGCGCCTGCTGGCCGCTCGGGCTGGCCTTCGTCCGCCCCGGGGCCGCCGGTCTCGCGCTCGTCATCGCCGTCGAGTTCGGGCTGATCACCTGCATCGGCGTGTTCAACCCGGTGTACGCCACCTACCGGCTCGAACAGAGCCCGCCGGACCGGATCGCCCGCACCCTGACCGCGTGGTCGGTGACCAGCAGCGCCACCATCGCGGCCCTGACCGCCCTGTGGGGCCTGCTGGCCGGCCTCACCGGCCCCCGCACCGCGATCGCGGTCGCCGGTCTCCTCCTCCTGGCGACCCCGCTGCTGCTCCCCCGGCACGACCGCACGCCCCGGCCCGAGCGGGACGCGGCGGCCCGGAGCCGTACGTGACGTCAGGCGTCCCGTCGCTTCAGCCGCAGCGCGGCCAGGCCCAGCATCACGGCCAGGAAGCCGGCGAACACCGCCAGGCCCGCGGCCGCGGAGAGCAGGTCCGAGTCGGGGGACACGGTCATGAAGGCAGAGCCCGCGTTGGAGGGGAAGTACGGGCCGATCGCGTCGTTCCAGCTGTCCGGGAGGACGGCGCCCATCAGGCCGGGCACCAGCCAGATCGAGGCGAACAGGGTGGTCACCGCGCCCGCGGTGTTGCGCAGCAGGGCGCCGAGGGCCAGGCCGAGCAGGCCGATGCCGGTCAGGTAGACGACGGTGCCGAGGACCGCGCGCAGGACACCGGGGTCGGTGAGGGAGACGCCGTCGGAGCCGAGGATGGCCTGCCCCGCGAGGAAGGTGCCGAAGACGGCGACCGTGCCGACCGCGAGGAGGACCCCGGTGAACACCGCCGACTTGGCCCAGAGCACCGGCAGCCGACGGGGTACCGCGGCGAGGGTGGAGCGGATCAGGCCCGTGCTGTACTCGCCGGCGGTGAGCAGGACGCCGAGGGTGCCGATGACGAGCTGGGCCAGTTGGGTACCGGCCAGGCTGATGCCGGTCGGGTCGGTGACGCCCTCGGCGGGGCCCTCCAGGGTGCCGCCGCCCGAGGTGACCGAGGCGGAGATCAGCCCGAAGGCGACCAGCGCCACGACGGCCCCGAGCAGGGTGAAGGCCGTGGACCGCAGCGACCAGAACTTGATCCACTCGGATTTGACCACGCGTGCCGTGGTGACGCGCAGGTCGGAACGCCCGGGCCGCTCGGAGCGCTCGGGCCGCGCTGCCAGGTCCGGTGTCATGGCGGTGGTCATCAGGCGGCCCTCCCGGCCTCGGCGAGCTCGTCACCGCGGGTGCCCGGCGTGCCGCCGGCCCTCTTCGCGGTCCCGGTCGTGGTCATGGCGTGGTACTCGACGGCGTCCCGGGTCATCTCCATGAACGCCTCCTCCAGCGAGGCCTGTTGCGCGTACAGCTCGTGCAGGGTGAAGCCGGACTCGGCGGCGTGGTCGCCGATCTGGTCGGTCGTCAGTCCGGTGATCTCCAGGACCCCGCGTTCGAGGCTGGTGATGGTGACATCGGGTCCGGCCAGCCGGTCGCGGATCTGCGCGGCCTGCGGCGAGCGCAGCCGGACGGTGTTGCCGGCCGCCTGCGCGGTGAACTCGGCCACCGACACGTCGGCGATCAGCCGGCCGCGGCCGACCACGATGAGGTGTTCGGCGGTGAGGGCCATCTCGCTCATCAGGTGCGAGGAGACGAAGACGGTCCGGCCCTCCTCCGCCAGCCCCTTCAGCAGGTTGCGGATCCAGAGGATGCCCTCCGGGTCGAGGCCGTTGACCGGCTCGTCCAGCATGACGACCTTGGGGTCGGCGAGCAGCGCCGAGGCGATACCGAGGCGCTGGCCCATGCCGAGGGAGAAACCGCCGGCCCGCTTGCGGGCGACCTCGGTCAGGCCGACGAGGTCGATCACCTCGTCGACCCGCCGGCGCGGGACGCCGGTGGTGGCGGCCATCGCCAGGAGGTGGCTGAACGCGGACCGGCCCTGGTGGATGGCCTTGGCCTCAAGGAGCGCGCCGATCTCGTGCAGGGGCGCCGCGTGGTCGGCGTACGGGCGGCCGTTCACGGTCGCGGTCCCGGCGGTCGGCCGGTCGAGGCCGAGGATCATGCGCATGGTGGTCGACTTGCCGGCTCCGTTGGGTCCGAGGAAGCCGGTGACGATGCCCGGCCGGACCGAGAAGGTGAGCGAGTCGACGGCGGTCTTGTCGCCGTAGCGCTTGGTCAGGTTGGTCACTTCAATCATGTGGTCAAGACTGCCGACCGCGGAGCTCCAGGTCGTCAGCCCAGCACGGACACTTGGCGCTTCCATGCCCGTGGTACGCGGCTACCGCGGGCGCGGTACGAACGGGTCCGCGGACCAGACCGCAGGATGACCTCGGCCCGGTCGAGCGTGCGCGGCGGGGGCCGGTCCGGTCAGAAACAGGCTCTCACTTCGGGGAGCGGACCAGGCCGGTCTGGTAGGCGATGACGACGAGTTGGGCCCGGTCCCGGGCGCCGAGCTTCGTCATCGCGCGGTTCACATGGGTCTTGGCGGTGGACGTGGAGACGTACAGTCGCTCGGCGATCTCGTCGTTGGACAGGCCCAGGGCGACCAGGCCCAGCACCTCGCGCTCCCGTACGGTCAGCGCGTCGAGCATCGTCGCGGTCGGTCCCGGCCGGTCCTCGGGTGCGGCCAGGAAGCGGGCGATCAGGCCCTGGGTGGCCTTCGGGGACAGCAGTGCGTCACCGCCCGCCACGGTCCTGATCGCGGCCAGCAGTTCCACCGGTTCGACGCCCTTGCCCAGGAAGCCGCTGGCTCCGGCGCGCAGGGCCTGGAAGACGTACTCGTCGATCTCGAAGGTGGTCAGGATCAGCACCCGCACCCCGGCCAGGTCCTCGTCGGCGATGATCTCCCGGGTGGCGGCGAGGCCGTCGAGCTCGGGCATCCGGATGTCCATCAGCACCACGTCCGCGCGGGTGCTGCGGGCGAGGTCGACGGCCTCCCGGCCGGTCGAGGCCTCCCCGACCACCCGCAGGTCGGGCGCCGCGTCGACGAGCACCCGGAAGCCGGCGCGAATCAGCTTCTGGTCGTCGGCCAGCAGGATCCGGATGGTCATCCGTCGTCTCCTTCTCGGCCTTCTCGGGAGGCCGGGGGCAGGGGCAGTTCGGCCCGTACGGTGAAACCGCCGTCGGGCCCGGGGCCCGCCTCGAACCGGCCGCCGACGGCGCTCGCGCGTTCGCGCATGCCCACCATGCCGTGTCCGCCCAAGCCGTGTCCGCCGTGCGCCGCATCCGTGCGGGCCGCCGGGCCGCCGTGTCCTTCGTCGCGAATCCGGACGACCAGCCGGTCGGGCGTGTACTCGATGCCGACCCGCGCGGCGGCGGTCCCGCTGTGCTTGTGCACGTTGGTGAGTGACTCCTGCACGATCCGGTAGGCCGCCAGATCGACCGCCGAGGGCAGCGGGCGCGGGCGTCCGGAGAGGGTCCAGGCCACCTCAAGGCCCGCCGCGGCGAACGAGCCGACGAGGTCGTCGAGACCGTCGAGGCCCCGGGTGGGCTCGACGGGGGCCTGCGGGTCGTCGTCCCGGCGCAACACGCTGAGCAGCGCGCCGAGTTCCTCCAGCACGCTCCGGCCGGCCTGGCGCACCAGCGCGAGCGACTCCTCCGCCACGTCCGGGTCGGTACGCAGCGTGTGCCCGGCCACTCCGGCCTGGACGCTGATCACGGCGATGTGGTGGGCGGCCACGTCGTGCAGTTCGCGGGCGATGCGCAGCCGTTCCTCGACGACCCGGCGGGCCGCCTCCTCCTCGCGGCTCTGCTCGGCGCGCCGGGCCCGCTCCTCCAGCAGGGCGACGTACGCCCGTCGGCTGCGGACCGCGTCTCCGGCGGCCGTCGCCGCGACGATCCACACCACCACGTTCGAGTTCCCGGGGTCGGACCAGTTCCCGCCGGCGGCGGCCAGGGCGGCGGCGCCGTAGGTGACCGCGGCGGCGATCCCGGCCGTCCAGGCGGTCCGGCGGCCGGAGCGGACGGCGACGGTGTACGCGGCGACCACCGGGGCAACGACGAACACGCCCTGCACATCCGTGACGACCATCGCCGTACAGGCCAGCCCGGTGGTGACCGCCAGCACCGCGAGCGGCCACCGCCGCCGCAGGACGAGCGCGGCGCAGGTGGGTGCCGCCAGCACCCCGACGGCGGCGGTGAGCGGGACCCGCTGCGGCGGGTCGCCGGGGGTGAACGGCGCCAGCAGGCTGATCACGAAGAACGCCGCGGCGAGCATCCCGTCCACGACCAGCGGATGCGCCCGCGCGGTCTGGCGCCAGTCGGCAGGACCGGTCATGCGGCAACCGTACGCGCAGCCGTCCGACCGGGCGTCCACCGACGGTGGTACGTCCGCGTACCGCATCCGCGGCAGCCGGGATACCGGGGTGATCGACAAGGCCCTCTCAGCGGCGCGGTGCAGGCCCCGTACTGCGCCGCACGATCAACTCGACCGGCACGACGCGGTCGACGGGCGGGTCGGACGGGCCGTCCAGCTGGGACAGCAGCAGGCGCAGGGCGCGGACGCCGATCTCGGAGAAGTCGGTGCGGACCGTGGTGAGCGGCGGGAGGAGATGGGTGGCCTCGGGGATGTCGTCGTAGCCGACCACACTGACGTCGTCCGGCACGCGGCGGCCGGCCTCGTAGAGGGCGCGCAGCACGCCGAGGGCCATCTGGTCGTTGGAGGCGAAGACCGCGGTGACGTCCGGGAGCCGGGCCAGCCGGCGGCCCAGTTCGTAGCCGGAGTCGGCGCTCCAGTCGCCGAAGAGGGGCTCGGGGACCTCGGCGCCGGCCGCCTCAAGCGTGGCCCGCCAGGCCTCCACCCGGCGGTCGGCGGACAGCCAGCCGATCGGGCCCGCGATGTGCCAGACGGTGGCGTGGCCGAGCTCCAGCAGGTGCTCGATGGCCATGCGCGCCCCGGCCTGGTTGTCCGCGGTGACGTAGGCGGCGTCGGTGCCGAGGTCGTTCTCCAGCACCATCAGGGGAACGTCGAGCCGCACCTCCGCCAGCGCCCTGCCCACCCAGCGCTGCGGCGCGATGGCGATCACCCCGTCGGCGCCCTCGGCCGACAGCGTGTCCACGGCACGGACCAGGGTGTCCCGGTCGGCCGTGTCGAGCGCGATGGAGCTCACCAGGTAACCGGCGTCCTGGCCCGCCCTGTTGATCGCGGTCAGGATGGACGCGGGGCCGAAGCGGGCCGCGTCGAAGGAGATCACGCCGAGCATCCGGGTGCGGCCGCTGGCCAGGGAGCGCGCGCTGCGGCTCGGGCGGTAGCCGAGCGTGCGCATGGCGGTCAGGACCGTCTCACGGGTCTCGGGGCGGACGGCCGGGTTGTCGTTCAGTACGCGGGACACCGTCTGCTTGGAGACACCGGCCAGCCGCGCCACGTCGTCCATGACCGGGCGCGCTCCCGCGAAGTTGCGTCGGCTGCGGCCCTTGGGAACGGCGCCGCCACCGGTACTTCGGGTCATGGCGAGTGCTTCCTCCGGCGTCGTCCCGGCGGTCCTGTCCCGCCCGGCTGGCCCACAGGATAGGCCGGACGGGAGACGGCCACCTCGGCGGCCGGGCCTCAGCCCGCTCCGGCCACCCAGGTACGGGCGACGACCCACTCGGCGCGCGCGACCTCGGCCGCGCCCGCCGCCACCGGCAGATACACCGGAGCGCCGGCCGGCAGCGACAACAGCCTCAGCCGCAGCCCCTCGGTGCGCAGGGCCTCGACGGGGAGCCGGTCGAGCCCGATGTCCCAAACGCGCCCCGAGTAGAACTGGTCGGCGACGAGGGTGCCGCCCACGTACGCGCGCGCCGCGTCGCCGGTCCAGTGGACGCGCAGGAGCGTTCCCGTGCGCGGAAGGTCGTCCGGTACGTCCACGTGGTACTCGGCGGCAGCGGTGTCGTAGTACTTGTCCGCGGGCGCGCTCGCCCGGCCCAGCACGCCGGTCACGGTCTCGGGCGCCGGGCCCGCTGGCCGGTCCAGGGTGACCTGGACCGGCGGGCCCGGGTCCCGGCGGCTCGCGGCCGACACCGTGTAGCGCGTCAGCACCCCGTCCGCCGACTCCCGCACGGTCGCCCCGGCCACCACCGGAGCCCGCTCCGGCGCGGGCAGCACGGCGAACGACGGTTCCCCGGCCGGGCTGTGCACCCGTACCTCGCCCACTCCCCCGCCCGCGCTCTCGTCGAAGACGACCCCGTCCGCGCAGAGCACCAGCCGCTCGGCTCCCCACGCGACACCCCGGTAGGCGGTACGCGCGGTCGCCGCGTCCAGGACCAGCAGACCGACCCGGCCGCCGTCCGCCGTGTCCACCTCGACCAGGGCGTCGGTGCCGGGACGCAGCCCGGTGATCAGGATGCGGTCGCCGACCCGGGCGAACTCCCCGGAAGGAGTGCTCAAGGACGTCAACGTGCCCGCGTCCAGAGCCAGTTCGACCGGGATGCCGTCCGTCGCGGCGAGGACCAGGACCGCACGTCCGTGGTCCTCGACCGTGCAGACCGGCTGGGCCGTGGCCCAGTCGAGGCGCAGTCCGCCCACGTCGAGCCGGAGCGGCCAGCAGAAGTAGGCGCCCGGCGGGACGGTGACCGGCGTACTGGGGAACGTGAGCGCGGACACCTCGGGGAACTCGACCGTGAACGTCGTGTCCGGGTGGGCCGGCAGCGGCTCATGCGGTTGATGGTTGTTGACGAAGAGGAAGCCGGAGCCCGAGACGGCGTCACCGCGGACCGCCCAGCGCAGGGTCTCCCGGTCGCCCTGCCCGGCCGGCTGCCGCTCGGGCAGGACGGACTCCATGGGTGCGATCAGGTGACCGAAGTCGGCCAACAGCAGGTGCTGGAGGCGGAGTTCGTGGTACGAGGGCCGGTACTGGCCGTACTCACCGAGCGGGGCCTGGAAATCGTAGGTGAGGACGGGCAGGTCGTTGGGATAGTCGGTGGCGTGTGACTCCTGAAGGGGCGTCAGCTCCCCCGCCGGGTTCGTACCGCCGTGGACCATGTAGTAGCCCTGCCACACCGAGCCGCAGCCGATCTTGGTGAGGCCGAGGGCTCCGACGTCAGGCGCATCGACGCGCGGTCTGCGGTGGTAGGCGACGGCCATGCCGCCGCCCAACTCGCAGGTGGCCCAAGGGAATCGGTCCGCATACGCATCAGGGTCGCCGCCGCCTACGGTCGTCGGGCGCAGATCGGCACCGATGCCCTCGTCGTCGCGCTGGTGGGTGAAGAAGAAGTGCTTGCGGCAGGTGTCGGGCCAGCCGCCGTCCGCCTCCGTCCAGAAGGTCTCCGGATAGCCGCCGTACAGCGGAAGCAGTTCGTCGGGCGGGAGTTGGACCCCGCCCCAGGCGGTCGACGTCCACAGCGGCGCGCTCAGGCCGGCCTCCTGCGCCATCCGCTTCAGCGTCAGCAGGTGGCCAGGCTGATCGTAGAGCTCGTTCTCGATCTGGACCGCGACGATCGGCCCGCCGCTCGCCCGGTCCAGACCGCGCAACTGCCCGGCGATCGCCGCGAACCAGGTGCGTACGGGGGCCAGGTACGCGGGATCGTCGGTACGGGGTGTGCCGGCACCCGCCAACAGCCAGTCGGGCAGGCCCCCGTTGCGCACCTCCGCGTGGCTCCACGGACCGATGCGGGGGATGAAGTCCAGGCCGTGCCGGGCGCACAGTTCGGCGAAGCGGCGCAGGTCGCGGTCGCCGTCGAAGCGGATGCGGCCCTCGGCCTCCTCGTGGTGGATCCAGATGACGTAACTGGCCACGGCGGTCACCCCGCCCGCCTTCATCTTCAGCAGCTCCTCCGACCAGTCCCGGGCCGGATAACGCGTGTAGTGGAACTCCCCGGAGACCGGGAACCAAGGACGGCCGCCGCGGGTGAGGTAGCGACTGGTCACCTCGATCGGGTCGGGGACCCCCGGAGCGTCGGCGAAGGGAAGGTGGCCGGTCAGCGAAGGTGCGGCGGGTGCGGAGAAGCGCAGGCGGTGCGCCTTTTCCTGCGGCATCAGAGGTTCTCCATGGGCCATCAGGGCTTCACGGGTCCCAGGTCGGGGGTGTCGGTGAGCAGCGCGCTCGTGCTGGTGGTGGCGTTCAGCTCCAGCAGGACGAGGTCGTTGGCGCCGGGGCGCAGGACGGGTGCCGGGATGTACAGGGTGCGCTGCGGGCCGCGGTTCCAGTAGCGGCCGAGGTGGAAGCCGTTGACCCAGGCCTGCCCCTTGGTCCAGCCGGGCAGCGAGAGGAAGGTGTCGGCGGGGCCGCGGACCTCGAACGTGCCGCGGTGGAAGGCGGGCCCGACATCGGTGAGCACGTCGGTCGCGGGTGCGAAGGGCACCGAGTTCAGGCTGTCCAGGGACAGCGGGTGGCAGTCCCAGTTCCGCAGGGCCGTGCCGTTGAAGGTGACCGGGCCGAGCAGTCCCTTGGGGGCGCCGATGCGCGGGCCGTAGTTGACGCCGCCCATGTTCTCCACGAGTACTTCCAGCGTGGCGCCGGGCTGCGGGACGCGGACGGGCAGGGTCTCGTCGTGGCGTTCGCGTTCGAGTACGCCGACGGGGGCGCCGTCCACGAAGACCTGGGCGCGGTCGCCGACACCGCCCGCGAAGTGCAGCAGGCCGTCGCCGCCGACCGGGACGGTGGTGCGGTACAGGACGTAGCCGGCCCGCAGACCGAGTTCCTCCATCGTCATCGGGTCGCCCTCGGTGCGCACGGGCTTGGCCAGCGCGCTCACGTTCGGGAGCAGCGCGGCCCGGCGGTCCAACTCGACGGTGGCGGGCGGGAGTTTGGCGCCCGGCGCCGGGACCGGCAGCTCGGGAACCGGCGCGTGGCGGGCGATCACCTCGCGGAAGGCGTGGTACTTGGGACCGGGGTCACCGCTCTCCGTGAGCGGGGCGTCATAGTCGTACGACGTCACGATCGGGTCGTAGGCGTGGTCGTGGTTGGCACCGTTGGTGAAGGCGAAATTAGTACCGCCGTGGAACATGTAGATGTTGACGGAGGCGCCCGCCGACAGCAGCCGGTCCAGATCGGCGGCGGCGTCGGCAGCGTCGCGCACGTGGTGCTCCTCGCCCCAGTGGTCGAACCAGCCGATCCAGAACTCCGCGCACATCAGGGGCCCTTCGGGCTGATGGGCCCGCAGCTGCTCCAGCGACTGGGCGACCTTGCTGCCGAAGGTCGCGGTGGCGAGCGTGCCGGGCAGCCCGCCCGCCGCGAGGTGTTCGGGGTTGGCCTGGTCGCAGGTGAAGAGCAGTTCTTCGATGCCGCGCGAGCGCAGGGACTGCCGCAGGTGCTCCAGGTACGCGGTGTCGGTGCCGTACGCCCCGTACTCGTTCTCCACCTGTACGGCGATCACCGGGCCGCCCGACGCGGCCATGTGCGGCAGCAGCGGAGGCAGCAGCAGGTCGAGGTAGCGGTCGAGGGCGTCCGTGAAGCGGGGGTCGCTGCTGCGCAGCCGGATGTCCGGGTCGGTGGTGAGCCAGTTGGGCAGACCGCCGCCGTCCCACTCGGCGCAGATGTACGGGCCCGGGCGCAGCAGGACGTGCAGGCCCTCCGCCTGGGCGAGCCGCAGGTAGCGCGGCAGGTCGAGCAGGCCGTTGAGGTCGAGCGTGCCGGGCTCGGGCTGGTGCAGGTTCCACGGGACGTACGTCTCAACGGTGTTGAGGCCCATCAGCCGGGCCTTGTGCAGCCGGTCGGCCCACTGGTCGGGGTGGATCCGGAAGTAGTGCATCGCACCGGAGATGATCCGGAACGGCTCACCGTTCAGCAGGAATCCGTCGGACGACGTGGTCAGAGCGGGCATGGGGAAGTTCCCTTCGGTTCGGTCGGGTTCAGCCGGTGTCGGACATGGGGGGGCGTTCGTCAGCGGAACTCAGGGGGCTTCATCGGTCTTCAGCGGGCGTCGTCGGTCATCAGGGGCTTCAGGTGGGAGTCGGCGGCTCGCGTGGCGCGGATCAGCCAGAGGGTGGCCGCCAGGCACAGCGCCGAGACGCCACACAGCAGCAGCGGCACCGCGCGGATCCCGGACCACTCGATGGCCTTGCCGAGCGCGGGTCCCGCGACGACGCCGCCGACCATGGACGCGGCGATGACCACCGCTCCCGCCCGGCGGGCGCTCGGGGCGGCCTTGTGGAGCCACGGCAGCCCGGTGGGGAAGATCGGCGCGATGAACAGGCCGACACCGGCGTACGCGTACGGAGCGAGCCCGGGAACCGTGGCCAGCAGCAGGCAGACCGTCATGCCCGCGCAGGAGACCGTGATGATGGCCTGGGCCGAGTAGCGCAGCGCGATCGGTGCCACGAGGAAGCGGCCGACGGTCATCATCAGCCAGTAGACGGAGGTGGCGGTGGCGGCGACCCCGGCCCCGTACCCGACCGTCTCCAGATGCGTGGGCTCCCAGCCGCCGACACCCGCCTCGATGCCCACGTGCAGGACGTACAGCGCGACGAAGACGGCGAGCACGGACCCCAGACTGCGCCCGAGAACCTGCCCACCGCGACCGGCCGTCGGTGCACCGGCGGCGGGCTGCGGCGCCCGGTCGCGCACGCCCCTCAGGCACAGCAGCAGCGGCAGGTTGGCGACGGCGAAGCCCAGGAAGACCGCCGGGTAGTGCTCGGCGCCGACCACGCCGATCAGGGCCGGGCCGAGGATCGCGCCCACCCCGAAGTGCGCGTTGAGGATGTTGAGCATGGCGGTCGAGCGGTGGCCGAAGCCGATGGCGAACAGCTGGTTGAGGCCGTAGTCGATGCCGCCGAAGCCGAGCCCCGCGAACAGGGCGGCGGCCAGGCCGACGGGCCAGTTCGGCGCCAGCGCGAAGCCCGCCGCGCCGACGGCCATCAGCAGATACGAGGCTCCGAGGATCTGCCGGTTGCCCAGCCTCCCGTACAGCCGGTCGAAGAGCAGCACCCCCGCGACCCCGCCGACGAAGTGCGCGCTCAGTCCGAGCCCGGCCCCGGAAGGCGACAGCCCGTACTCCTCCCGGAACGCGGGGATCGCCGGCCCGTACAGCGCCTGGAGCGCACCGATGAGAACGAAGCCGACGCAGGACGCGACGACGGCGGCCGTGCTGAACACCGGGTCGTGGCACGGTAGAGCTCCTGCAGGTCGTGCCAGATGATGCCCATGGACCAGCCGTCGCAGACCGCATGGTGGAACACGGTCACCAGCACCCAGTGG